>JAITUS010000021.1 GCA_031286185.1 Rickettsiales bacterium | reverse complement strand
CATGAGACGCCAAATACCCTAAGTTTTTTGTCATTAATCTACTGCAAAGATTGCGAAGATAAATAAATAGCTTCAGTACTATGATAAGGGTGACGGCGAAGGTTGTCAAGTAGTTTTTTTTGATATCTTATCTATACCAAAGTATTCTGCTTATAGATATTATACCAACAATTCACTATTTTTTCTACGTCTCGTGGTTTAGTTTTTGGACCTATACTGATTCTAATCGAACACTCTGCTTGCTCTTTTGTTGCCCCCATTGCAAGCAAAACATGGGAAGGTTCAACTTTTCCAGAAGAGCATGCAGAGCCATTGCTAACTGCAATGTTATTTAAGTCAAAATGCATGAGCTGCACGTCACTCCTTACTTTCGGCATATAAATGAGGCTTGTATTTGGTAACCTTTTGGAGTTTTTACCGAAGATTTTGATACCGCTGGTGAGGTTTAACAGCTCACACTCCAATTGATCGCGTAGCTTCTTTATTTCACCCATTTTTGGTAGAAGATCTGGAATATCTTGCAATGCAGCAGAAAGACCTGCAATTGCAACAATATTTTCCGTACCACCTCGTAATCCTCTCTCTTGCCCACCACCTATTACAATAGGCTCTATTACAAGCTTTTTGTCGAATATTAAAACTCCACTACCTGCTATACCGCCAAATTTATGAGCGGATAAAGTGAGTAAATCCACCCCTAAATCCCCCATATTAACTTCAGTTTTTCCAACGCTTTGAGCAGCATCGGTGTGACAGATTGCTTCAAATTTATGTGCTATTTCAGCTACTTCTTTAACAGGCTGAATAACCCCAGTTTCGTTATTAGCCATCATCACTGAAACTATTACTCTATCTCCCTCAAGTTTGCTCAGAATCTTTTCTAGCTCTAAAAGATCAACAACACCTTCTTGATTAACGGGTATTATATGTGGATTATACGTAGAATTGAGAATTGAAGGATGCTCTATAGCTGAAATTACATGTCTATAGCCCACCATTCCTCTCGTAACAAGATTATTCGCTTCAGTCGCACCAGACGTAAAAACTACTTCTTTATCACCTAAAGCACCAATAATCCCACGAACATTATCTCTTGCATCCTGGAGAATCTTTCTCGCCTCTTGTCCCTTTCTGTGTAATGATGAAGGATTCAGAACTTGTTTTGATAGGACCTCAAGTGTACTCTTCCTTACACTGTCGATAATTGGGGAAGTTGCATTATAGTCAGCATATACGTAATCACTACCTAAAGAAGAGGGTCTTGAAGGTTTATCTGTCATTTAATTAGGAAAACTCTTTCTACTCGCTATAACAGTCATATATATTAGCTTAACATGATAAAAAGCTTGTTGCAAAAACAGTAAAATTAATACATAATTAATATATACACGATTTACATTGGTTGATGTCTGTCAAGCAGGTTTTTATTAGGAGCTACCGTGGTAGAAGTTTTTTTTAATAATGCAACAAAAAAAATAGAAGGTGAGTATCACCAAAGTAGGGAAGCTAACGCGCCAGTTGTGTTAATTTTACACCACCACCCCCAATATGGTGGCAATATGAATAGTAAAATAATACATAATATATACGCATCTTTTATCGACAACAGCTTTTCTGCATTGAAAATCAACTTCCGTGGTGTGGGAAAGTCCACCGGAACTTTCGATAAGGGTATAGGGGAATTAACTGATGCTGCAGTAGCTATCGATTGGCTCCAAGAACATAATCCTAGTAACGTTCCAATTTGGATAGTTGGGTTTTCTTTCGGAGCATGGGTAGCTATGCAATTGACAATGCGCCGCCCTGAGGTAGTAGGTTTTGTTGCCCTTTCTCCTCCAGCAACAAAGTACGACTTCTCTTTTTTCTCTCCCTGTCCGGTTCCTGGGCTTATAATACAAAGCAGTAATGATACAATCTCAGAAGAAAACGATGTAACAGAACTAGCAAAAAGGCTGATGAACTCAGTAAAAAGTGACCATATGGAATACCACATTATAGACGATACTAATCACTTCTTAAGAGATAAAGAAAAGGAGGTAGTTCAAATCATAGACGACTATATAAAACTGCGCTTGAATAGTGCAGCTATTTCTTCTCAAAAGACCAAAAAAGAGGTAAAAATAAGAGAGTATGCTTAATCTTTACAAACAAGAGAAATAAGTGTAGTAATATAAACAAAAAGGTTTTGTTATGTTTAGGAAGTTGTTATTTCTTGTTTTAACTGCGTCTATGCTATCAGGGTGTCTCCTAAGCAAGTCACGCAAGTTAAAAAGTCCGTGTATAAAAGGCAATGAAAGTACTTCGTGCAGGCTATACCCTGTTAATGACCATTGGTTAGGTAAGTACAAGATAGTAACTCAATAGATTCTAGTTCTAGACTACATCCATTCACAATTTTACCAGTGATCTATCCTTCAACTGTAAAATACAGTCTGCTTTTTCTGCAAGGAGGTGGTTATGTGTTACTATAAGCATAGAGCTATTATTTTCCTTTACATACGAATATAACGGCAAAAACACATTCAAAGAATTTGTTGGATCTAAATTCCCCGTTGGTTCATCTGCAAGTAAAAGCCTTGGGGAATTTACAACGCTTCTTGCAATTGCAACTCTTTGCCTCTCCCCGCCAGAAATTTCAGATATCATACTACTTGCTTTGTCTTCCAGACCAAATTTTTCCAACATTGTCTGCGCATTTTTTATTGCCTCAGTTTTGCTCCTTCCCGCAATAAGCTGAGGAAGCATAACATTTTCCAATACCGATAACTCCTGTAACAAATAGTGAAATTGATAAACAAAGCTCAGAAAACTTCTTCTTATATGAGTTTTATGTTTATTGCTGGCTTGTGTACAATTTACTCCATCTATCGTTACTATACCTGAAGTCGGCTTATCCAATAAACCTGCAATTTGCAATATAGTTGTTTTTCCTGACCCTGAACTGCCAATCAATGCAACTACTTGTCCTTTCGCGACCCTTAGATTTATATCTTTTATAACAGCAGGAGCTTCTTTGAAGCTCTTATCTACAGAAGTTAGCTCTAGTGCTACATCACCACCCATGTTGAAAAGGCCTAGGAGGTATCCGGTAATAATTAAACTGAGAAGCTGTTACCACACCCACATTGAGACTTAGCGAGAGCATTTTTTATTTGAAACCCAGAACCACTTAGATCTTCAGTATAATCTATAACTGAGTTATTTAAAAATTTCGCCGAACAATTATCAACCATTAATACAGGGTTTCCATTTTCGTCGTTAATTACTATATCTTTGCTTTTCCTGCTAAAGCTAGAATGGCCTCTATAATCCTCGCTTTCTTCATAATCGTCATCATCGTCGTCATCAAATTCATCATCGTCGTCGTCACTCAAAGATAGACTTTTATTTATTTGATCTATAAGAAAATTATACTTGAAGCCAGAACATCCACCACCTGAAACTGCAACCCGCAAAACAGAACTTTTGTCCTCTTCCTGCTCTACAAGGGAGTGGATTTTCTTTAACGCATTGTCAGTCAAGTTAATATTGTAATCTGTTGACATAGTCACTACCGTTTATTATTGATAATTTATTATAGTAGAAATTTTACATGTCAAACAATAATTTTCTATTAAGTTATGCGTGTTTCCCAAGTAAAACAAGAGGAAGATATTTTAAAGAGCCAGAAGATGAAAACCGCAGCTGTTTTCAGCGTGATAGGGATCGCATTATTCACTCTAATGCGTTTAGAAAATTGGAATACAAAACACAGGTTTTTATCAATTATGAGCACGACTACTATCGCACTCGGCTTACTCATAGCCTTGAAGTTGCACAAATTGCAAGATCTATTGCACGTAGACTCGGTTTATATGAGGATATTACTGAATGCATAGCGCTTGCACACGACCTTGGTCATCCTCCATTTGGCCACACAGGGGAGGATGCTCTAAAGAAGTCAGTTCAAGATTTGAATCTTGATGGCGAGAAGTATGAATTTGACCATAACGTTCAGGCTATAAGGATTTTAACTTATCTTGAGCAAAAACATGCTGACTTTGATGGTATGAATCTAAGTTGGGAAGTTATTGAAGGCGTTGCAAAGCATAACGGTCCCTTGCTTGGTCAGAATGCAGTATCCCACACAAATAATCAACTATTGCTAGAATATAATGAAAAATACGACCTAAAACTTGAAGAATTCTCAAGCGTTGAAGCACAAGTTGCCTCAATTGCTGATGATATTGCTTACGGTGTCCATGATCTTGATGACGCACTCAGGGCAAATTTAGTAACTGTAGAAGATTTGCTCGATATTCCTTTAATCGGAGGCACATTTAAAGATGTAAAAAGCCAATATTCAAAACTATCTCAGAGCAAACTTATACATGAATCACTGAGTAGAACTATAGGAATTATGATAAGTGACGTTGTTTCTCAGGCTAAAAAAAATATTGAAGATTATAAAATAAAAAGCGTAGAGGACGTAAGAGGTTTAAATAAGATGCTAGTTACATTTTCACCAGAAGTTGCAAATGCCACAAAAGAAATGAAAAAATTCAACATGGAAAAAATATATAGAAGCTATAAATTGAACAGAACGATGAACAAAGCAAAACGTATAGTACAGGAGCTCTTTCAATGTTTTTATGAAAACCCAGGGTTATTGCCCACAGAGTGGAACAAGCTTTCTTATAAATTCCAGCGTTCAGTAGTAATATGCGACTACATTTCGGGTATGACAGACAGATTTGCCATACACGAGCATAGAAGAATTTTTGATACCTCATATGAAATGACTTCTTTCTAATGACCGACGATCATTTCATGTCAATGGCACTAAAGCTTGCTGAAAAAACCCTCGGAAGGGTTGCACCAAATCCTGCTGTTGGGTGTGTCATTGCAAAAGATGGTGTGGTAGTTGGTGAGGGCCATACAGGAGTCGGCGGGCGCCCACATGCAGAAGTAGTTGCTTTGCAAAGTGCTAAAGATTCAACTCACGGCGCAACTATGTACGTTACTCTTGAGCCATGCTGCCATTTTGGAGTTACAGAACCTTGCACCACGGAAATCACAAGAGCTGGAATAAAAAGGGTAGTGATTGCAACAATCGACCCCGACACAAGAGTTTTAGGTGGAGGCATTAAAGCTCTAAAGGAAGCAGGAATTGAAGTGAAACAAGGAATTATGCAAGAGAAGGCAGAAAAATTGAATATCGGCTTCTTCACCACTCGGAAATTACACAGACCATTTACAGCTTGCAAAATTGCAACAACTCTTGACGGAAAAATCGCAACATTTACAGGTGATAGCAAATGGATAACAAGCGAAAACACAAGGAATTGGGTACATGAGCTTAGAGCAAAATATGATGCAATTATGATTGGCAGTAATACCCTCGTTAATGATGATCCACTTTTGACTTGCAGATTACCAAAACTTGAAGATAGGTCACCCATAAGACTAATTATAGATAGCCAGGGAAAATTGAAAGAAGAGCACAATATTGCAAAGACTGCAGACAAAGTAACAACTTGGGTGATCACAAATAAAGAAGTGGAGGGAAAAATAAAAAACATTGACTGTCTAGTAGTTAATTCAAACAGTGCAGGCAAAGTCTGCCTAAAAGACACGGCATCAAAACTTGTTTCAGAGGTTGGCATAACAAGGTTATTAGTTGAAGGTGGAGGAACGCTAATCACAGAGCTACTGAAGCATAATTTAATCGACAGGCTGATAATCTGCCGCAGCGGTAAAATTCTAGGCAATGATGCCATCCCTTTTGTAGGAGATTTAGGAATTCAATCTATCAACAACTGCCACCGATTCAAAAAAGCAGAAGTAATAGACTTTGATGAGGATATAGTCGAGATTTGGGATAGATTATGGTAGCTTTTATATGCTTGAATAAAGGAAAGAGGTAGAAAATCTACCTTTTGTAACAGGTCAAGTTACTTGCTCTTGTAAACCGAGAATCTGTTTAAGTTGCTTAACATCATTTTCAGACAGTTTGAGTACTGTTGGTACAACTTCGGTCTTGCCAGCTTTTGCACTTAGGTCAGCTTTAGAGGTTAAACCGGCGATTTTTACTTCAACTTCAGTCTTATCAGCTTTTGTACTTAGCTCAGTTTTAGTAGCTAAATCTGCGATTTTCGCTTCAAATTCTCCAGCACCTCTAGATGTCTTAGCTTCACCTATTTCTTCATTCTTGTGCATTTGCTTATACGAACAATAAGCCAGTGTAGCAAAGTATATAGCAGCAATAAATAGAACTGCAATTCCAATAGGATTAACAATTGTGCTAATAAACGCCAAAGACTCAGGTACAGCAACTATATTAGTAGCAATTAATACCGTTGTTATTGCTGCCGCTAAAGACGCAAGTGCAACTGTACCTTCAATGCTCATTTTTGTTATGTGCGCTGTGTTTCCCCACTTCCATATGCTTGTATTCATAATAACCCTCCTTTAATGAGATCAATAATAAATCTAGCATATACAGTCAAGTTATTTTTTTAGGTATAATTTTGAGCTTAAAATCTATTTTCTAAGCTGTCACCAACTATGCGCAGCCGGCTGAATTCAGATTTTTTAGCCACAGAAACAGAACAAAAAACTACTTGACAAATCTTGCCACTCCCCTTATTATGATACTGGAGCTATTTATTTAGCTTCAATCTGTGCAGATTAAACGACGAAAGTATCACGTAGTTGGCGTCTTATGTTTAATTTTTTGCACTATGTGTACCTCATGTCTTTATTAATTCACCTAGACTTCTAGGTTTCTGCCTATACAAGCTGAGACGCGCTTATAAGTCGTTTAAGACAGTATAGTACGCCAATTTGCAGGATTAGAGAGTGAGCAACTTCTACCACGGGATTTCTTTTGCCTTTTTTTCTACTTAGTAAATTTCTTAACGTTTAAGCCAAGGTTAGTTGTAGTTTAAAAGCAGCTAGATTGCAGCGTTTAAGACTTAAAAGATGCCAATGTTTTAAAAGAAATATTGACCAGGGCTTCTTTGCCTTTTTCCCTATTTAGTAAATTTCTTAAATATTTATTACTAAAGTAGTATCCTGGATCCCAGCGTCGAACACTGGGATGACAAAAAAGGAGGCACTGGAATGACAGGAGGAGGGGCGCTGGAATGACATCATTAGCTACTTTCATGACACCACTTTTGCTTCAATATTTACCACGCCCCTGAATAGATACAATGTAACTGTGGACTGTGTAAATGCACAGCTACATTAGCTCTGCTATGAATTAGCTTAAATAGAAACAGACATATTCCTCAGTAAAAACCTTATCACCTCTAACCAAAGAGTTAGCAAGAATAAGCAGCTTTCTCATAGCAACAGTAGAAGCAATCTTATATGTTTTTTTATGTCAATTATATAATAAAGATCATCCTTTGCAAAAAGCGGGAAGGAAGGCTAAAAGACAGCTAACCATAACATTGGAAAGGCATCTAGCTGGTAGGCCTCTCAATAAATCAGTTATTTCCTTATTCTCAGTAAGAGAGGACGGGTTTTCACCATTATTATCTTTTATATTAGTTTTAGCTTTCGCATCGAGAAGAAGTTCAACCATATCAGTGTGATTGAAATAAGCAGCATAGTGCAATGCAGTCCTCCCCAGATTGTCTTGTGCATCAATGTCTGCTCCTGCTCTGAGAAGAAGTTCAACCATATCAGTATCATTGAAATAAGCAGCATAATGTAATGCAGTTCTTCCTTGACTGTCCTTGGCATTAATGTCTGCATGCTCGCCTATTAGACGCTCATAGTCTGTCCGTTCATTCTTATTTTCATAATATCTTCTTAAAGTTTCATGTAAATCATAACCTCTGATACCATTTAACATAATTTAACCTCCATATACACTAACAATTGACAAGTATTTTTATAAAGCTCAACATATTACATTTACAGAAGAGTTGCAAGATATCTTTTAAGTACTTACTTTTTATTCTTAATTAATTCTAAAGCTTTTTTCAGGTCTATACTCTCAATATCTGCATTTTTGCCCAAGGCGACATTTGTTTTACCGCATTTTATATAGAATCCATATCTACCGTTGCAGATGAAAACTTCTTTTCCCTTGTCATTAAACCCGAGGGATTTTGGCTCTTTACGTGGGCTTTTTGCAATAATTTGCACAGCTTCATCTAATTGCGTGTCCAATACCTCCTTGGAGCTTTTCTTAAGAGAAAAGTATCTACCATCATAGAAAATATAGTACCCAAATCGCCCAAGGCCTATTTTTACTTCCTTCTCGGTTTCTGGGTGTTCTCCGATCACTTTCGGCAAGGAAAGTAATTGAGTAGCGGTATTCAGGTCAATATCATTAACATTTATATCTTTTGGTATGGAACCCGTTTTTTTCTTTTTCGACTCGTTATTGAACTCCAGGTAAAGCCCAAAAGGGCCTTTTTTGATCATCACCTCTTGCCCTGTCACATCGTCTATACCCAAACTTTTTGGGTATTCTGAGTTGTCATTACTACCTGTAATTTCTTTTGTATGGTTGCATGTAGGGTAGTTAGAACATCCAAGAAACACTCCGGCTTTTCCAAAGTTCAATTTCAATATGCCATCAGAACAATCAGGACATTTTTTACCTATTTCTTCCTTTCCTTCTTCTGAACAAAACCAATCGACTACCAAACTGTGAATACCGCTAAAAATTTCATCATGCGTCATTTGCTTGACAGAGTTTACAAGATTAAAAAATGGCACCCAAAAATAGCCTAGCTCTTTTTTCCAATCCGCACATCCATTTGAGATTAAATCAAGCTTTTCTTCCATTTGTGCTGTGAAATTATACTCTATACAACGCTGAAAAAAGGTTTCTAGAAATATGGTAACGATCTTACCGCGGCTGCTTGGAATAAATCTTTTATTATCCAGTGTAACGTACTCACGGTCCTGCAATACCGAAATAATTGCTGCATAAGTTGATGGACGGCCTATGCCAATTTCCTCCATTTTTTTAACAATGCTTGCTTCACTATAACGCGGTGGAGGTTGAGTAAAATGTTGTTTCGGATCAACAGAAATCAGTTTGCACGCTTCACCTTCTTTCATGGCAGGTAGCATGCCTTCATCTTCATCATCTGCGTTATCTCTATAAACTTTATAGAATCCATCAAAAAATATGCTCGACCCACTTGCTCGTAGAATTACCTTCTGATCAGTAGAACTAATTTCAACCACCACTTGATCAAGGATCGCTGATTCCATCTGGCTTGCGATGGTTCTTTTCCAAATCAGATCATACAACTTAAATTGTTCTGGCGTTAAATAGTCCTTGATACTATTTGGCGTTCTATTTATATCAGTTGGACGAATCGCTTCATGCGCTTCTTGAGCATTCTTGACCTTTTTTACATATTGATGAGGAGACTTTGGTAAATATTTATCGCCATACAACGACTTAATTGACTCTCTGATTGAGTTTATAGCCTCATCTGCAATATAAAACCCATCTGTACGCATGTAAGTTATCAACCCTACAGTTTCACCACCAATATCGATACCTTCATACAAGTTTTGTGCTATGCGCATAACATTTTTTACATTAAAGTAAAGCTTATTCACTGCATCTTGTTGAAGACTTGAAGTAATAAATGGAGAAAGCGGGTTTCTCTTAACTTGCTTGCGTTCTACTGTGCTTACAGCATATTGCCTTGACTCAATCTCCCCAACTAAGTTCTTTGCTTCCTCTTCATTTTTAATATCAAATTTTTCTAGCTTTTTATTGTCATAGTGGCTGAGCATAGCAAAGAACGTTTCGTCTTTGCTATTTTGCATCTCTGCCTTTATGCTCCAATACTCCTGCGTTATAAATTTACTAATTTCATCTTCACGTTCGCATATGAGCTTCAGCGCAACAGATTGCACCCGCCCTGCAGATTTGCTTCCTAATAACTTCGTCCATAGCAGTGGCGACAAATTAAATCCAACCAAATAATCCAAAGCTCTACGTGCCTGCTGCGCACGCACTAAGTCCATATTAATTTCACGGGGATTTTTTATAGCATCTTGCACTGCCCTTTTTGTTATCTCATTAAAGACTACTCTATAAATGTGACTTTTATCATTGATTGCTTTCCTTTCCTTTAGTGCCTCTACCACATTCCAAGCTATTGCTTCTCCTTCCCTATCTGGGTCTGTTGCAAGGTATATGTCTGATGTTTTCCTTGCTTCCTTTGCCAACTCTTTCACATACTTCTCTGCTTTCTCAATAATTTCATACTTTATGGCAAAATCATTATCCGGATCAACAGAACCGTTTTTTACTGGCAGATCTCTCACATGTCCAAAAGATGCAACTACCTTGAACTCTTTACTTAGATACTTGCCTATCGTTTTTGCCTTCGCAGGCGACTCAATTATCAATAAGGCCATAATTATTGGTATTTAAAGATAATATGTTGAGGAATATATAATGAAATGTAAAAAAATATTTTAACGGGTCCTGTGAATTTTACAAAGTAGGTTGTTGAAGGTCTTTAGGAACCCCTTTACATTAACTATTCCAACTATTATCGGTTAATACCAAATTTTGCAGTGATACAGCATTGCTTTTTCCTATACCGATGCTCCCCTTCTTGTCATTCAAGTAGTTAAAACTGGAATAATATCTTATGTTTGAGGTAAAACAGGTCCTCTGGCTATACATCATCAAGTATAGCGTGGTTAACTTCAACCTTGTACTTTGATTCTAGATAGCTAATTAATTGCTCTTTTAGCGATATCATCACGCGTTTTCCAGTATCAAATGTGTTTAATTTGCCACTTGATGAATACATCTCTTTTAGAACGCCTATTATAACTTCATTATTATATTGAATGGGGCCTGTTACCGAATCAGTTGTCTTCATATTAAAAATCTCTTCTATAAAAGAAAAAGGGTAATTTTGTCGTTCTGCTTCATTGCGGTGTATCTGCTGATCTTTAATTAATTCTACACCTTGAGTTTTCTCCAACCCTGTTTTCTCTTTTAGTTGAGCTGCAATTTCTTGCCCAATCTTAAACATTTGCTCTTTTATAAATCCATCACGCCAAAGGTCTTCTACTGATGCCTTGCCTTCTTCAAAACTTTGTAGTTTAGGCGGGATAATATCGGTGATCTTTACACTGACAACGGCATCTTCAATGCCCTTAAAATAACTTTTCTGGTCTTTTTCTCGAGAAAAGATAAAAGAAATCAAATCATTAGAACTTTCTACACTATTACCACTTTGATCCTTTCCGCCTGCATCTACCGGACCAATGGTTTGTGTAGGTAAATTGTATTCACTGGATATTTCTTCAATTGTTGCACCATTGTATATCTTATAATTTGCTTGATTTATGAAATCGTTGACTTTTTCAAAAGACTTTCGGTTGGTTAAAACTGATCTCACGTCCTTTTTTAAATCAGCTAAGTTTTCACTAGAAATTTGATGCACACTTTCCACTTTTATTATATGCCAACCGAAACTGCTTGCTAAAACTTCGCTTACTTCACCTGCCTTGAGAGCAAATACCTTTTCTCCCATACCCTCTGGTAGAAAATCCTTGGTTATATTATTCATTCTGGGTTCCTCAAGTTTTGTTTTACCAAACTCTTCCGCTATCTGCTCAAAGCTTATTTTGCCCTCTTCAAATGCTTTTCTTGCTGCTTCGGCTCCTTCTTTAGAATGAAATATTAGGTTGAGTATATCTCTTTGATCCTTAAGTTTCTGTTGTTCTATTATATCGTCAACCTCTTCATCTGAGATCTGAACTTGATCTTCAAAATATTTTTGGCCTAAAGAAATATACCGTGCTGTTCGATATTCGGGATAATAAAAATGGGATTTATTTTTTTCATATAAGTCAAGTAAAGTTTGATTATCTGGCTTGGGAACATTTGTAACTGCATCTTTAGTTATTTTAACAATATCAACTACTCTGGTTTGGTGGCGATTTCTGTATATCTGCTCATCAATTTTCTCGCCAAAAGTCACTGGATAATTATCTCTAAACAGTGAAGTTACAAACATCATTGCAGGCAGAATTTTCTCTAGCTTTGCTGTATATTCTCCTTCTATCATATGCAGAGCGTTTAGCGTCTCATGGAATTTCCCTTTGTCAAATTCACCTTCATCGTTTTGAAAGTATTTAGTATTTTTAATGTGGTCCTTTATAGACTCTTCTCCAATTACCAACCCCAGATCACTCATCAGGTTAAACAATAGTTTTTGCTCTATGAGTGCATTAAGTAAATCGTATTTCAGTCTTTTCACTTGTTCTTCGCTAACATTAGATCCAAAAATTTGCTTTCCGTAATTTTGATATAGCGATTTATACTCATCTAGTGTTATAACTTCCTTTCCAACTCTAGCTACCTCCTCCTTTTTACTGTCATCTGATAGAAGGTTGCCAACTCCCATAAAGATTAATAAACAAGCTAAAATGACAACGATTACTTTAGTGGACAAGTTTTTATTCATAAACGCAAAAGTCGATTATTGGTTAATTATAGAATAGTGATAATTTAGTTCTTGTAAACCTGTTGATTGATTAGCTATAGTATTAGCTTGTGTCTGCAGAGAGAAATATTCTTTTCAGATTATTAGACAGTCTAATATCCTTGACCAAAAAAGCCAACTATACTTTCCTTCACTTCCATGCTGTCTATCATGTTATTTATTCTCACACGAAGTTCAGATGAGTTTTTAAACCCGCTACTGTACCAGCCTATGTGTTTGCGGGCCATTTTTATCCCCGTGTCGTTTCCGTAATACTCAAGAATACTGTCGTAGTGTTCAAGTATGATGCTTAATTTCTCTGAAGCTGTTGGCTCGGAAATTTCACCTCCACTTAGAAAGCTCATTGCTTGATTGATTAGCCATGGTTTACCATAAGCGCCACGACCTATCATCACTCCGTCTGCTCCGGATTCTTTGAGCGCATTTTGAATGTCATTCAAATTTTTAATATCGCCATTTACTATAACTGGAATTTTTACTTGTTCTTTGACATTTCTAATAAAATTCCAATCTGCTTGACCGTTATAAAGCTGTGCCCTTGTTCTTCCGTGCACAGTGATCATTTTTGCTCCAAGATCCTCTGCAATTTTCGCTAAACGTGGAGCATTGTGATTTTCGTCGTTCCATCCAGTGCGCATTTTCACCGTAACTGGCACATTCACTGCCTTGACTACAGCTTCAATTATTTCAGCGGCCTTTTTTTCATCGCGCATTAGCGCTGATCCTGCATAACCGTTTACAACTTTTTTAACTGGGCAGCCAAAGTTTATATCTATGATTTTTGCACCCATATCCTCGTTTAATTTTGCAGCTTCTGCCATAACATCTGGCTCGCATCCAGCGAGTTGCACAGCAGTTAACTCATCAACTTTTGCCTTTTGCATACTCTGGCGAGTTTGCAAAATCATAGCTCTGCTTGCGATCATTTCTGAGACTAACAAACTTGCACCAAGCTTCTTCACAATACTTCTAAACGGATAATCAGTCACTCCGGACATTGTAGCCAAAATAACTGGGGAATCAATCGTCAAATTTCCTATTTGGAGGGGCATAGGGCTGATGGTAACAACTATATAGTGTTACAAGTCTGAGCATTATACACTCCTGAAATAAGAGATGTTTGTGTTCCTAGCGGAAGCTCACATAAAAGCCCGTTTTCTAGATCTTCCTTCCATTTTTCATCTTCCATGAGTGCTTCTGCAAACTCTCTTCTTTTCTCATTCAAATTAAATTTATATTCTGATAACTCTTTGTCAAATTCATCAAATGACTTGCCTTCGCTGAGCATTTGTGTAATTTTATGAGCATTTTCTAATGCAAATATGCCACAATTGTAGCCATCGTTTTGCTGTTTAGTTTTAGAGCTTTTTATGTTACCACTTCCCATTCTCAAAATTTCCTCCAGTGCGCTCACTATATTATCGGTATTTATTGGAACGTTAACTAATTCATTTTTCTTGTCCCGACACGCTTGTACTGTTTTTTGGACATCTTGACCCATTTCTTTTCTTTCTTGTGCACTTAACTCACTGGCTTGGTTAGTAAGAGGTGCAAGTAACTTGTCTTTAATTTCATTTGCAAGTTTTATGCTACTACGTTGACTACCAGGACTCGATAAATTAGCGCTAAAAGAATCACAATAATAAGCTCTAAATTGTTTATTATCCAAGTTGTATGCAACAACTAGCGTTACCCAATGATTACCACCCAAATTAATAACTGAAGTAAATATCCTTTTCGAATTCTCTCGTTCTGCTTTATTTTTATATTCTCTCAACCTTTCACTCAAGGATTCAAGATTACCAGGAATACAAAAGAATATATGGCCATCTGAACTCTCTGAATAGTTATATACAGCTCTTACAATATGAGCAATATCATGCTGTTGTAGCCAGTAAGTATAATTTTCTCTATTTGTCTGATGCACAAGAGTATCCAAATTTTCATGAAATTCACCATCCAAGCCACTATCCACAGAGTTTTTACAACTACTGTTTTTTGAGCTAGATTCACTACCTGGTACAATACCACTATCCCCATCTGGAGTTTTTTGCTCTTCTTGACCTGCTCCTTTTCCACTAACATAGCCTTTGACCAAGTAAAACAAAGGTTCAATAGCTACTTTGTATATAACTGTAAGGACTACTCCGATTGCAATCCAAGCTACAGGATGAGATACTAGCATGGCAAGTGGCAAAGTTAAGAGGGAAGACCCTGTTATCAACCCTAAACAGCCAATGGTAAATGTAGCCGCCAGATATATACCAAAAGCGTAAATAGCAAACCTTCCACCAGCTTTGAGTTTGGTAAAGCAAGTGTCCTTTTCTGTAGTGCCTAACATGTTATATCCATGAATGCCAAGTTAACTAGATTTTAACAGATTTTAAGGGTAAAGTCAATCATGATGATCTTATACCAATTCCCACTACACAAGGAACGGGTAGACGTGCGATCCGAATAGTCGTGGTTTTGTGATGGTTAAATTCCATCTTCTCTAGACATCGGAGATAATGTATGTTTCACACTTCAGAGAATGGCAACCTCTGGGGCACAAGCATGAGAC
>JAITUS010000016.1 GCA_031286185.1 Rickettsiales bacterium | reverse complement strand
AGAGATCTTTTGCTTGGTTAGAAAAATGCAGACGATTGTGGAAAAATTGCGAGCGGAAACTCAACACTAGCTTACAGATAATTGTTCTCTCCTTCATTTCTCTCCTATTACGAAGATTTGAAACGGGTTCTAACAGAGTTGCTTGGTGAAGAGCTAGTATAACTGTGGATAAGTACTTTTAGTTTGTGTGGGCGTACTTATCCACAGTTATACTAATTTATAAAAGATGTAATCTTAATTTGAATTATTTTGTTATTTTTTATCTTTTTAATCAAATAACTTGTTGACAATAAAGACAGTATCTGGGATCTCATTTCACTTTATGACAGTATCGTTCCAGCACCTCCTCCTGTCATCCCAATCCCCATGACGTCATCCAAGTAGCCCTACAATGTCATCCCAGTGCGTGACACTAGGATCCAGTTTTCCATAAAATGGTGCATTCTAACATAACTTTTATGCTCACTAACCTAATAAAATCCTAGATTCCAGCGCGTAGCGCTGGAATGACAAAGTTACGGGTGTCATCCAAGTGGCCCCATTTCTTGTTATCCAAGTGTCTCCTTTTTTTGTCATCCAAGTGCTCCGACACTGGGATCCAGTCTTTTCATAATGATTGAAACGTTGTATTTTAACGTAAAACGGTTTTATGCTCACCTACTTGATGAAATTCTTAGATTCCAGCGTCACGCGCCGGAATGACACCATTCGTTGTAAAAATGAATGTTCGTTCATAAATTGCAACTAGCTATAAATATTAAGAAATTTACCAAATAAAAAAAAAGCAAAAAAATTACGAGTGGCGAGTTTTGACTCTATAATACTTTAAATTGGCGCTATAATAATTTACTGACGCTTAGTTTAAGGCGACTTGGCTGAATGTAGAAAAAATGTAAAAGACATGCAGCCGCTATAATTTGATACAATCCGCCACAAAATACCCTGAATTTTATCATTGAGCCTGCAGATCAAAAACAAGTTTTGAGTCAGAAATACCCTTATTGCTATGGTAAGGGTGCTGGAGGAATTTATCAAGTAGTTTTTTTGTTTTTGTCGAATCCAACGCGCTGTTAAAAGCTATGTGGTTGTGCAAACGTCAAGCATTACTCTTTGTTTTCTTCTTCTCAATATATCTGCAAACTAAAATGGATAATTCGTACAGAATCAACATTGGTACAGCAAGCCCTACTTGGCTCAATACATCAGGTGGAGTTAAGATTGCAGCAATAATAAAAATTACCACTATCGCGATTCTGCGCTTGTTCGACAAGCTTTGCGCGGTAAGCAGCCCAACCCTGACCATTAACGTGAGTATGACTGGAATTTGAAATGCAGTACCAAACGCAAACATGAATTGGAGAACAAGGTCTAAATATTCACTGACTGATGGCATAAATTCTATTGGTATACCGAAAGATTTGCCGCTATGTTCAAAAGCAATAAAAAACTTCCAGGCTAAAGGAAATATGTAGTAATAAACTACAGCGGCTCCCATTATAAACAAAACTGGCGTTGCAATCAAGTATGGCAATAACACTGCCCTTTCGCTTTTATATAAGCCAGGTGCTAAAAACATATAGAATTGCCATGCAAACACGGGAAAAGAGAACAAAAGCGCGCTCATTACTGCGACTCGGAGATACACAAAAAACGCCTCTGTTAAGTCTGTATAGATTAGAGAAAAATCATCGCTATCTTTTGTAACTTCTATTAAAGGTGCAAGTAAAAAACGGTATATGCTTTCTTTAAAGTAGTAGCAAAAACCAAAAGCAATGCAAAAAAATAAAAAGCAAAAAATAACCCTTCTCCTGAGTTCTGCAAAGTGCTCATAAAATGAAGCATATTTGTTTGGGTTCTTATTCATACTCTATTATAGCACAACAATGCTATGTCTAACATTCTTAGCGAAAAAGCCCATTCATTATCGTACCACGCCGCAACTCTACAAACATCACCTGTGACGTATGTACCGGCTAGATCTACAATCGCACTATAGGGGTTATGAACAAAGTCTATTGAAACTAAAGGTTCCTTGCATATGGAAAGCACATCGTTTGTTGAATTCTCAAATATCTCATTTATTTCTTCAGCTGTTGCTTTCTTATCGGTTGTAAATTTAAAATCAACCAGAGAAACATTGCTAACCGGAACTCTGATGGCAGTACCATCTAGCTTTCCTTTTAACTTAGGAATGACAGAACCAATTGTTTTTGCTGCTCCAGTTGTTGTTGGTATCATAGATAAACCACAAGCCCTTGCTCTGCGTGAGTCCCTGTGATTACCGTCGAGAATATTTTGATCATTCGTATAGGCATGTATAGTAGTCATGAAGCCGCTTTTTATACCTAAATTGGAGTGTAGAACCTGCACAATCGGAGCCAGGCAATTTGTAGTACAAGAGCCAGCTGATATCACTTTATGCTCTTTTTTGAGCATATCGTTATTCACACCATGAACTATAGTTACATCGGCATCTAAAACTGGAGCAGAGACAATTATTTTTGCCGCATTATGCTTTGCTGCTTCCGCACACCTGTTAAATGCACCTGTGCATTCAAGCACTACATCAACATTCCAAGGGATATTTTCAGGACTCCGTTCTCTATATAGAGAAGATTTTCTGCCATTTATAGAAATCCAATTTTCAGACTCGTTAAAATCAACATCACCACTGAATTTACCATGAACGGAATCATATTTTACCAAATGTGCATGCTGCTCAGCACTGAGTGACCCGTTCACTGCCACAACTTCTATCTGCTTATTATATTTTTCTATTTCGAAAATAGCACGTAATACACTTCTGCCTATTCTGCCAAGACCGTTAATCCCTACACGAATTTTCATTTTTTCATTCAAAAAGCTTAATTATAGAGGATAAAGAACAAGAATTAAAAGTTTGCATACAAAATTACCTAAACTCATTTCTTAATCTATAGTTAGAGTTGTTAAACAACTTGACTTCACATGTTATCTTAATTATAATTTAATTTTTAGCGAGGTATATCATGAATGAAATAGATTTTATCAACCTCTAAACCTAGAACAGGAACTTGGCAACGGGTACATCAAATTGACAGATCGTTCCTTTAACGAAGGTACTGGCCATTATCACATAGAAAGCGAAATACTAGATGAAAGCCATCATATGATAGGAAACTTCACTATTGATGCTTACATTTATAACTTCCATATAGATGACCACAATGTGAATACTAAACTCTGCATGGAGATGGATTTAAAAGGTGATATGAGGAAGATAAATTCGCTACGCAAGGATATATAAAATTACAATAGCTTCTACATCATTGCTCGTGATGTAGAAGTTACCTTCCATTTCACTACAACAAACTTTAAAAGCACCACATTTTATATTACAATAGCTTTTTTTGTTTCTCTTTAGATCGATGAAATTCACATTATCTTGGTTGCTAGAGCACTTAGAAACCAATGCTAGTTTAGAAAAGATTACCGATAAATTAACCCATATAGGGTTGGAAGTAGAAGATGTGATCAACAATGCCAAGTTGGCTGGATTTGTTGTTGCAAAAGTATTAGAAGTCGCACCCCATCCAAACGCTGATAAATTAAAACTATGTAAAGTAGGTGATGGAAGTAAAGTTCTGCAGATAGTCTGCGGGGCAAATAACGTCAGAGGAGGCATGAAAACTGTGCTTGCATCTCTTGGTAGCACATTGCCAGAAAGTGATTTCACAATTAAGCCTGCAAAAATACGAGGAGTGCTAAGTGAAGGGATGCTCTGCTCTGCTTCCGAACTTGCGCTAATTCACGAGGAAAGTGAAGGAGTAATCGAGCTTTCTGATGATTATAAAGTAGGAGATAAATTTTTCAATTGTGATCCTGTAATTGATATAAACGTTACTCCAAACCGTGGAGATTGCCTAGGCGTTTACGGAATAGCTCGTGATTTGGCAGCAACTGGAATCGGAACGTTAAAGGCTTTAACTTGCTTTGGTGTCATTTCAGCGCGTGACGCTGGAATCCAACTGGCTACTTTGATAAAAAGGGATCCCCCTATAAATGTCAAAGTCACCGATGGAGAGAGCTTTATTAGTGGAATATACATTACCAATGTAAAAAATAAAGAGAGCCCAAAATGGCTAAAAGATAGGCTGCAATCGATAGGAATGCGTTCCATTTCTGCAATAGTTGATATTACTAATTATATTATGATATCTTTTGGTCGCCCAATGCATGCGTATGACGCACAAAAAATAGAAGGAGAGCTCGTAGTACGCAAAGCAAATAGCGGAGAAAAATTTACTGGTTTAAACGGTAAAGAATACGCATTAAACAAAGACATAAGCGTTATTTCTAATGATAAAAATATTCATGCAGTTGCTGGAATTATAGGTGGCAAGTGTAGCGAATGCACACTTGAAACTACTGATATCTTTTTAGAGTCTGCTTGGTTTGACCCTATCTCTACTACTAAATCTTCAAGGCAGCTCGGCATCTCCACAGACTCAAGCTACAGATTTGCACGTTCAGTTGACCCTGGATTTACCCTTGATGGACTAAGCCTTGCAGCTTGGATGATTTTAGAGTTATGTGGTGGAGAAGCCTCAAGTGTGGTGTCTGCTGGCAATTTAGGTAGGACTGATACCAAGATAAACTTTGATTATCAAGATATAAACAAGTTTGGAAGTGTATCTGTATTGCCTAACGAGACATTTGACATTTTAATAAAACTAGGGTTCAGCATTGATAAAAAAGCTGAAAGTAATTGGAGTGTACAAGTACCAAGCTGGAGACCAGACGTTGCCATACCGGCTGACCTAGTTGAAGAGGTAGTGAAAATATATGGCTATGATAAAATAAAGGAAGAGCCACTAACAGGAAATATTGAGGTAGAAACCAATGCTCAAGATGATTTGCGCAATTTAATGACAAGTAGAGGATTTCATGAAGTATTCACTTGGTCTTTTATGAGTGAATCAACAGCTGAAAAGTTTGGTTGCTCGGATAAGTTGTTTATCATCGATAATCCATTTAATAACAACTTCAATATAATGAGACCAAGTGTCATACCAAATTTATTGCAAGTCACTGCAGATAATATTGCCCATGGAACGTCTGATCTTGCAATTTTTGAAATTGGACCAGTGTACGATAGTCTCAATCAGCCTAAGTATGTTTTAAGTGGAATTAGATCAGGAAATAATTTGCCAAGAAACCATTATAACACTGATAGAAAAATAGATGTTTTTGACGCAAAGGCTGACCTTATAACGGCTTTGGAATTTCTTAACGTCAATTGTGATAATTTAACGATAGAGAGAGCAGAAAAAGAATATTACCATCCAGGAAAGTCAGGCACCTTATCTTTTAAAAGTAAAATAGTTGGTCATTTTGGGGAACTGCATCCAAGCATACTGGATTTTTTTGATATCAAGCAAAAAGTTGTAGGCTTTGAGTTGATATTAGAAGATATCAGAAATTTACCTGTAAGTAGAAAAAAGTTTACTGATTATAAATATCAAAGTGTAAAGCGCGACTTTGCGTTTATTGTAAATAAAGATGTAGCAGCAGGTAATATAACCAATATGGTGAAAAAAAGCTCAGAGCTCATCACGGAGGTTTTAGTGTTTGATGTATACCATGGAGATAATATGGAACTGAATAAGATGTCCATAGCATTATCAGTTACTTTCTGCTCTCTAACTCACACTTTAACCGAAGAGGAAATCCAAAAAGAATCAAGTGCTATAGTTAACTTAGTACGTGAAAATACCGGAGGGATTTTGAGGTATAGCTAATTTTAACTTTGCAGCTATGAGTATCACTAAAAACAGTTGCTATATTTCATATAGTTATTCTACATGTTAACAATTTTTTTATTGAAAAATTCAGAAAGATATTGTAGAATTATTATAGTAATAGACTTCGGTAAAACTTATGGCAGACTCAGGAATTAACATATCTCTCAGCAAAGAAACTTCAAAGTATCTTTCTCGCTTGGCTAAGGTGAAAAAAAACAGTCCGTTCAAGAGCTAGCAGAAGAGTTTATACAAGAAGCAATTGAAAATGAAGAAGATATAGCACTAGTTGAGCTTTCCATTAAGCGCAATACTCCAGATGCAGAAATAGTTGATTACGAAGACGTCAAGTGGAAATGTCGATCATTAAAGATATTAAGTGGGAATAAGATATTACAAAATTAAATTTTTAAAGAGCATTACTGAGAGAGATCTTTCAGCTCTACCGGTAACGATAGAATTAAGAGTAAATAAAGCAATACAGGAACGTCTTAGTGCGTGTTGAATATAAAGATATGATACCTGCACCAATTAAAAAAGGGCAAGAAGTAGGCAAAGTTCTTATAGAAATACCAGGTATTGAGCAGCAAACGGCACCACTTTACGCAGTAAA
>JAITUS010000014.1 GCA_031286185.1 Rickettsiales bacterium | reverse complement strand
AGAGATCTTTTGCTTGGTTAGAAAAATGCAGACGATTGTGGAAAAATTGTGAGCGGAAACTCAACACTAGCTTACAGATGATTGTTCTCTCCTTCATTTCTCTCCTACTACGAAGATTTTAAACAGGTTCTCACACTGCTTAGCTGCACGGATACCACTTTTTTACCTCACGCATTAATACTATATTAATCATAACCAGGTTAATGATTTATGTCAATTAAAATTGTAAAATAAATTTTCTTAATTTTGTTATATAAATGGATTAATATTAGTACTAAATTTATCAAGAAATGATAATATAAATAATGTTGTTGTAGAAGTTTATAACAATATTTCCCTATAACGTTTAATAAATTTCAATAAATTGCTTTTTTAATTATGGATAAGTATACACTCTGTTAATATGTTTAGTTTAAAATCCAAAAGTAGGTTCATGCTTTCTGTTGGAGAAGAAGGTATAATATTACTATATTTCAAAAATAACACTTTAAATAAAAGATATTTTATTAAGGACAAAAATGATAAAGCGGTATCTGATCTAAGTTTATGTCTTTCATCGGATAAAAAGGCACCTTTATATCTAGTGCTCAATCACGCAGATCAGAATTACTTGCTACAGTCCATTCCAAAAGTAAATAGGATTAGTGCCTACCTATCAGCAAAGGCAAAGGTGGAGCATTTTGCTCGCAATAACGATATAAGCTCAGTTTTTTTGGTTGAGAAACCAAATAAATTTAACCAAAACTGGTATTATCTTCTTGTTTCATCAAAAGCAAAACATTTAGTGGAATATTGGTTGAATGTGTTTATAGAGATAGGCTCTAACTTTAAGGGAATATTAATGTTTCCTATAGAAATAAATAATATGGCAAAAAAGGTCTTCTATAAGGACCCTGATAATTGGAAGATCATAGTTGTTGCAACCAAAACTGGAGGCTATAGACAAGTGGTTTTTAAAGAGAATAAAATGGTATTTACGCGTTTAGTGCCGTTTACTAAGGATAATCTACCAGGAATTATTGCGGGTGGAATATATCAAGAAGTGCGAAATACTATCCGGTCTTTAACTAAGTTTGGCCTCAAGAAAAACGACCTTATCGACCTTTGCATGGTAGTACCAGAAGATATTAAGACTAGTTTATCAGTCATAAGTTTTTTGGAGAATAGCGTGAGCATATTAACTCCATATGAGCTGGGCAAATTGCTGGGGTTAGAATTAGCTGTAAGTGAGAAAGACAGTTTCTGTGATACCATAATTCTATTCCACAGTTTTAAGAATAAACCGGCAGCTATTTTCAATACAAAAGAAACTAAAGAATTTTATCTATTAAATTACCTTTATTTGCACTCTCCTCGAATTTTTCTATACTTTGCTTCAATTTTAATTGTAATAAATATCCTTTATTTGTTAAATTTGCACTCAAATCTTAACGTTGCTGGTAATTTATCAGCAAAGAAGGGAGCCTTAAATAATCAATTAATGAAACTCAGCCAAAACTATAATGTGAAAAAAATGAGTGAAGTATATGATTTTATTAACATCAATAATATTTTATCTAAGATGGAATATTCTCCTCTTGTACAAGTGAGGTATGTAGAAAAATTAAAAGTACCGGGTGTAGAACTTCAATCATTTGAGTGGAATTATAATGAGGCAGAAAATTATATTACTACGGCTTTAAGGTTTGACTTTCAGTCTGGCAAAGATATTTCTCATCAATACAAGGAACTACAAAAAAAATTAAACAACAATTTTCGCACCTATGACATTGATATTTCTAGTTTGCCTGTCACTAAAAAGCAAAATATATCTATTGATGTTAAAATAGGAGAGGCTATGTAAACTAATGACTATCTTCCAGTTAAAAAAAAGAGTTGCAATCCAACTTGTGTTTTATTTGTTATTATCTGTTGGGTTAATAGGGGCGTTAACTTACGTTGTTATTTATAGCAAAAAAGTCCATAGTAAAAACCAAAATGCCATTGATGAGATACGTTCTATAAATTTACAAATCACTGAAGTCCAAAAAAAGGAAGTTGTTTTAAATAAAAACCTAGATTTGTGGAAAAGAATTTCTTCTTCAAATTTACACAGTAGCAGATACATTGCAAATTTGAATTTCGAGCTTGGCAAGCTATATAAAAAATACTACATACTAGAACCTGAAATATCAATTTCCATACCTGAGGAAGTTGAATTACACGGTAAAAGTGAACACACAAAAGTGATAAAAAGTGAAGTTACCCTAAACTTCGGTTCAATTAGCGATAAACATATTTTTTTATTTTTACAGTCTATTCCAAGTTTGCCTGGTTATGTTACGATCAAATCTCTTATTCTGAATAAAGAGAGAAATATTGATGCTGCGACTATGAATCAGATTTTGAATGGTAATATGATAGAGATAGTGAGAGCTAATATGGTCTTTGACTGGTACACTATACTAAATAGATGAAATGATGAAGATAAAGCTGTTTTTTATTTTTACTCTACTGTTTTTCAGTGTTAATGTATATTGCAGCTGTAAAGGTATTATAGAAAGCATAGAAATTTGTAAAGAATATACTTGTCGGCAATATATTGGCAATGAGGACTTTATCGAGCACAGAATACTAGGGTTAAGTAGCAAGGGTTTATGTGTATATATAGAAAAACAAGATAATGATGAAATGGTTTGTCATCACTCTAAGCATGGGGTAATGATGGAAAAAAAATATTTCGAGAGCGTTTTCAAAGTTGGCAATCAAGAAGTCGATGATTTTATTAACATAGCAAATTTGCGTGCAAAAGAATGTTTCTTTATAAACGATCGAAAAACAAGTTATACTGATCAGGATGATATAATAAAGGAAGCAGTGGAGAGTGACTTTGACGTCTTGTCGCAATACAATGATATGAAAAGCATTTTTTTTGATGAGGAATCAATTAATAAGATAGTCAGTGAAATGGAAAAATTTCACCTGCGGTCTTCGGGAGCTGCAGAAGAAAGGATACTAGATAATTTTAATTGTAAGATGGTGAGTTTAGATTCAATTTTATACTTTTCTTCTGATACATGGAGAATATGGGTGAATGGGAGGTTGTTTTCAAACGTTAAGGATTTAAAAGTTCATTCGGTGACTGAAAACTATGTAACTTTTGTATAGATTGTGGACCAAAAAGTGGTAAAAAAGCGAGCGAATAATTCTCAGAATGTATATTTAGGTGATGGGAACGTTATGTTCACGCTCTATCCGGGCCAAAAATTTGACTTAGATAGCTTATCTATTAGATAATTTAATATATGTGCGCTTGTAGCTCAGTTGGATAGAGCGTTGCCCTCCGGAGGCAGAGGCCGTGGGTTCAAATCCCTCCAAGCGCATTAGATTTGACAATAGTATTTTCGCATAAGATAATATAAAAAGTTTATTTAAAGCATAATTATGTCTAATGGTACTATAAACAAAGTCATATTAATTGGTAATTTAGGAAGGGATCCTGAAATCAGAACTATGCAAAATGGAAAAGAGATGGCAAGTTTTTCAATAGCCACATCTGAAAGTTGGACTGATAAGTTTTCCGGTGTACGCTCTGGAAAGACAGAGTGGCATAATATTGTAGTGTTTAGTGAAGGATTAGTAAAAGTCGTCAAGGATTTTGCACGCAAAGGCAGTAAAGTTTACGTTGAAGGTTCTTTGAGGACTAGGAAATATACTGACCAAAATGGTAGTGAAAAATATATCACAGAAGTGCTGCTACAGAATTTTAGTGGCGTTCTTGCACTCTTGGACTCACGAAATAGTGCACCAAGCTCTGATTATAAGCCAAATGAATACAAGCGAAACGAAACAGAGCAAGAAAATCAGTATGAAAATTTTGATAGTGAGATAAAAGAAGAGCTAATCGATGATGAAATACCATTTTAATAACTTCAATTGAAATCATTATCTACATTTCTATGGGCTGCTTGTGTTACCCCCTTTAATTACAGCGGAGATAGCATAGATTACCGCAGTTTGCAGCGTTTACTTACAATGCAAGCTGAAGCTGGAAATGGCGTAGTGTTGCTAGGTAGCACAGGTGAGAGCCTATCACTAACTGATTCTGAAAAACGTACATTAGTTGAATTCGTGTGTAAGCTGGAATTAAACACGAAAATTATGATTGGCGTACCGGGAGTGAATTTACATCAGGCTCTCAAGTGGCTTGACTTTTGCAAGGATATGCCTATTCATGGCTATCTCATGACAACTCCAATTTATACAAAGCCTGGAATCATGGGGCAGACTTTATGGTTTGAAAAGCTACTTGAAATAGCACATGTGCCAGCTATGCTTTATAACATTCCATCGAGAGCAGGAGTAAATCTCCATGTTGAAACTGTGCGTAACTTATCCAGCCATGAAAAATTTTGGGCTATCAAAGATTCAAGTGGCACTGTTGATACTCTAATTGAATATAAGAAAGTTGCGCCAAACATCGAAGTTTTTTGTGGAGATGATAATATGATATCTGATATGGTTGCTTGTAGTGCAACTGGCCTGGTTTCTGTTGCCTCCAATATTTGGCCACGCGTGGCGCATAAATATGTTAAGCAATGCCTACTGTCATTCCAGCACATGACGCTGGAATCTAGAAAAAAGACAACTGCTCAAATGACAGAAGATAACGTAAAAAGCTCAGCAGATGTTTGGCAACAAGCCTGCAAAGCACTATTTATTGCCAGCAACCCAATACCTACCAAAGCACTCCTGCATGATATTGGGTTCATAGAGCACAAAACTGTTCGCCTACCACTCAGCACACAAGACTTGTCTTCTGTTGAAACATTGAGGCAAGTGAATGCTTGGATGAAAAGAATTGACTAACAGGTAGGCAACGTTTGAGGTGATAAAAGTAGAATTATCTCACACTTGCGAATGCGGAGGAGAGGTTGCAATATGTGAAAACCTCATATTCATCAAAAAGTTGATCTTCCAGAAATCAAGCCGTATGTAGTGGA
>JAITUS010000147.1 GCA_031286185.1 Rickettsiales bacterium | reverse complement strand
TGAAAGTATTATAAAACTTGTTATAGAAAACCTCAATTTTATTGTGCTTATTGAGATCCATACTATCAATCAAGGATTCTATATGCCTTAGCGTAATTCCCTTGCTATTTTCAATTTTTAAAATACTTTTAGAGTCAAACCTATTTTTACCTATATCAAAAGCTCTTTTACCCCAAAATACAATATCTACCCTTCTGCCATTTGCGATTAATTTATTTACATGCTCTTGACTAAATTTGACAATGGAAGAATTAAAGTTGCCGCACAAGCCGCGATCAGATGCAATAATAAATACTAGGTGAGGATCATCATCACTAGTGTTTAAAACTTTTGCCAGCGGTTCTTGATCAACCGCTAACACTAATGAAGAAACAATGCTATGCAGCTTAGATATATACAATTTTGAACTTGATAGCTTTTTTTGGCTCTGCAATAACTTCGCTGCAGAAACCATTTGCATTATTTTTGTAGTTTTCTGTACAGACCTAATATTCTTAATTCTTAAGGATAATTCCTTTAAGCTCTTCATTCTATAATACAACTCTGATTTATTAAAATATACAATTGTTCGTATCAAAAAACAAGTTCTTTTGATACGAGAAGATATAATACCAACCTTTGTTATTGGGAGAGGCAAATAAAATATATCACAAATTCACTCAAACCTGCCAACTGTGGGCAAAAAGAGCGCTTACAGAGTTCTTCCTTCTCCATCTAATGCCTAAGCTTAAAACATTAGATGCTTTTGACAAGATACAAGACAACAGTGGAAAAAAAGCCATAGCGTCATTCAATAGAAACAAAAAAACTACTTGACAAATTCCGTCAGCTCCATTAACCATGAAATTGGAGGTATTCAGTTATCTTCATCTGTGCAGATTAAACGACAAGAGTATTATGCAGTTGGCGTCTTATGTTTAATTTTTTGCACTATGTGCACCGCATGTCTTTATTAATTTTACCTAGACTTCTAGGGTTTTCCCTATGCAAGCTGAAATGCGCTTATAAGTCGTTTAAGATAGTATAGAATGCCAATTTGCAGGATTAGAGAGTGAGAACAATCTACCACGGGATTCTTTTGTCTTTTTTTCTGCTTAGTAAGTTTCTTAGCACTTAAGCTAAGGGTCTGTTGCAGTTTAAAAGTCGCTAAATTGCAGCGTTTAAGACTTAAAAAGACGCCAATACTGAAAATAGACAATGGCCAGTTTTTTTGCCTTTTTCTTCATTCGGTAAATTTCTTAAATATTTATGACTAACATGAACTGGGTAAAAAGGTGTCATTCCAGTTTAGCTTTATCATGCGACCTCATCAAATTTATCATAAGATTAGCTTTAATTTGTCCTATTACTGTTGAGAATTTGGTATAAGAGCGCATTAGGCGCATACTACAGGAGATTGAAAAAACGATTAGGAGCACCAAAAACAGCTACGGCAAGAAAAATTGCATGCATATTTTATAGTATGTTTAAATACGGGCAAGAATATGTAGAAAAAGGAATGGAATACTATGACACACGTTATAAGGAGAAAGTTGTGAAAAATTTGATCAAAAGGGCACGGGAATTTGGTTATATTTTGGTACAATAAGAAGAGTTAGCTGAGGGAGTTTGTTAGAAGATTTGGTATTAAGCCGCTATTATAAACAAAGTTACAAAAATATTTAATAAACTCTTTTTTTTAACAAAAATACATAGTGGACTTAAACCTTTTTAACTAAGATTTCATTATCAAGAGCGTACACTACTAGCTCATCACCTTCCACTACTTCTCCCGATAAAACTAACTTAGCTAGATTATTTTGAATACACTCCTGTATTACCCTTTTTAGCGGTCTTGCTCCATACCCAGGATCATAGCCAGCTTGCGCTATTAGTTTCTTAGCTTCCTCTGACAAATTTATACTTAGTTTGCGCTTAGCAAGTGTTTTTTGTAAATAAGAAAATTGGACATCTATAATTTTATAAGTATCGTCCTTGGTTAAACCGTGGAATATAATAATCTCATCTAGTCTGTTTAGAAATTCCGGACGAAATGCAGATTTAACTATTTGCATCACTTCGCTTTTTACGGAGTTAGTATCTCCCTTTAGCATTATCTCAGCACCAAGATTAGAAGTTAAAATTAATATGGTATTGCGGAAATCAATCAACTTACCGTGGCTATCGGTGAGTCTGCCTTCATCCAAAATCTGCAGTAATAAATTGAATATATCTGGATTTGCTTTCTCTATCTCATCAAACAAAATTACCTGATATGGTCTTCTTCTTACTGCTTCGGTTAATCTTCCACCTTGCTCATAACCGACATATCCAGGAGGTGCACCAATTAGCTTTGAAACAGAGTGCTTTTCCATATACTCTGACATATCAAAACGCAGAAGTGCTGATTGATCATCGAACAGGAATTCAGCAAGGGCTTTCGCAAGTTCCGTTTTTCCAACTCCGGTTGGGCCCAAGAATAAAAATGAACCAAAAGGCCGATTAGTGTCTTGTACACCAGAACGAGAACGCCTAACAGAATTACTTATTGCTTCTATTGCATCCTTTTGTCCTATCACTCTTTTTCCTATTTCATTCTCCATACTAAGGAGCTTTTCTTTTTCACTGTGCATCATGTTATCAACTGGAATTCCTGTCCATTTTGAAACAATATTTGCAATATCATCTTCAGTAACTTCTTTTTTTAAGAAACTATCGGTAACTTCCTCCTGGTCTTTCAACTCATTTTCAAGTTGAGGAATCACACCATACATCAGCTCCCCTGCCCTTCCTAAATTTCCACTCCGCTGAGTCAGTTCCAGCTCTTTTCTAGCGTCGTCTAATTTTTCTGCTGTTTCTTGAATTCTAGCTATTTTATTCTTCTCTATCTGCCATTTACTGTTTAAGTCAGCAAACTTACTGTTTAGGTTTTCAATCTCTTCATTTATCTTTTTTAAACGCTGCTTGGAGTTTTCATCACGTTCTTTTTTTAGAGCCTCTGACTCAATTTTTAGCTGTATTATTTTTCTCTCAAGTTCATCAATAACCTCGGGTTTACTATCCATTTCAATTCTCACCCTGCTTGCCGCTTCATCAATTAAATCAATCGCTTTATCAGGTAAAAACCTGTCTGTTATATACCTATTGGATAATGTTGCAGCAGCAATTATTGCACCATCTGTAATCCTAATACCGTGATGTACTTCATATCTTTCCTTCAGACCCCTCAGTATTGAAATAGTATCAGTTTCAGTTGGTTGAGAAATAAACACAGACTGGAAACGCCTTGCAAGTGCAGGGTCTTTTTCTATATGTTCACGATATTCATCTAAAGTTGTAGCTCCTATACAGCGAATTTCTCCACGTGCAAGAGCAGGCTTTAGCAGATTTGAAGCATCCATTGCACCACTTGTTGCTCCCGCTCCAACTAAAGTGTGTAATTCATCGATGAATAATATAATTTTTCCCTCTGCTTTTGAAATCTCATTAATAACCGCCTTTAGCCTTTCTTCAAACTCCCCTCTAAACTTTGTTCCAGCAATTAATGCGCCGAGATCCAAAGCTAAAACCTTTGCATCACGCAAACCAAGTGGTACGTCGTTTGCAACGACTCTATTTGCAAGCCCCTCAACTATTGCAGTTTTTCCAACACCAGGTTCACCTATCAGCACGGGATTATTTTTTGTCCGCCTCAGTGACACCTGCATAGTTCTTCTGATCTCCTCATCACGACCAATTACAGGATCAAGCTTTCCTTGTATAGCAAGCTCTGTAATATCTTTTGTATATTTTTTTGCTGCGTTTAATTTTTCCTCGCTATTTGGCGAGTCCGCACTGTTGCCCTTTCTCATTTCTGCAATGACTAAGTTCAACTTTTGTGGAGTCACAATATTTTCCATTAAAATTCTACCCACAGTACCATCTTTTTGTGCAGCCAAGCCCTGTAGTAAACGCTCAACGGTAACAAATGAATCTTTATTTCTCCTTGCAATACCAATTGAATCTTCAAAAACTTTTGCTACTTCTCTTGAAAGTTGAAGGCTACTACTTCCCGGACCTTCAACTACTGGAAATTTTTTAATTGCATCATCCACAGCATCGGAAATATTTTGCACATTTCCACCACAAGCACCTATCAAATCCTGGACTAAACCTGATTCATCTTCGAGCATCACCTTTAGTAAGTGCTCAGGCATGAAAACCTGATGCCCAGCTCCCAATGCTTTCATTTGGGCACTTTGAATTAGGCCTTTTGCTTTTTCGGTAAATTTATTTAAGTCCATAATATAAGTTTAACTCGTATTTGTCGGTATATATAAGCAACTGCTTTTCTAATTTCAAGCTAGGAGCCGTTCGTTGCCAGGCAAAAATTCATGTTGCAGAGGTAGTGGTATTAGTATAAATAATTCTGGAGGTTATGCCCATTGATCGCTAATACCAAGCTTTTGCTATTGGACTTCTTGCATAGCTTTTAGCAGCGCGTTGGATTCAATAGAAACAAAAAACTACTTGACAAACTCTGTCAACCCTTTTATCATGGTATTGAAGCTATTATTTAACTTCCCAATCTGTGCAGGTTAAAATGACAAGAAAACTTGCATTTGGCGTACTATGTGCACTGCATGTCTTTTAAAAACTTCTAGTTTTACCTATATAAGCTGAAACGCGCTTATAAGTCGTTTTAGACATCACCCAACGTCAGGTTTTAAAATAGAGAGTGGAATAACTAGCTACCACGGGGTTTTATTGTCTTTTTTTCTGCCTGGTAAATCTCTTAAATATTATAGCTTAGACTAGTTGCATTTAAAAGCAGCTAAATTGCAGCGTTTAAGACATAAAAACGCCAATACTGAAAATAGACAATGGCTGGGGATTCTTTTGCCTTTTTTTCTTATTTGGTAAATTTCTTAAGCATGGAGGTTACACCAACTTTCGTTATCGGGGAGTCAAACAAGATACATAATAAATTCGCTAAATCTCTAATCGTAGGGAAACTTTTTAATTTATCATTGAGATTTGTTATATTACAACATCTACTGAAAATTTCATATATCTGGCTGTGACTAGGGTTATGATAAAGAGGAATTTTCTTTAAATTTATTAGTTTGTGGACAACCTCTAAAACCCTGAAGACTGTTGAGCAACATGAGTACTACTGGTAATTTGATTGACTTCAGCATTGCTAAGCGTTGTATTTGCTTTATATAAACTGTAACATCCGACTGCAAAAAAATCGATGCAGCTGTAGCAAGTGTAATGCATACCGCCAAATAAGGCATTGTTAAACTTGCGACAACAGCAAATGTTCCAGCTACCATAAAAGCAACAGAAGCATAGCTACTCTGTTGTCTACCCTGAGCACTTGCTTCTGAAAATTTTTTGTTTTTGTTATTCAAATCTTGGTTTTGAGTTCAAAGTCGGGCATTTTCTTCAGTAAGTTGGGTTACTTCATTCAGCTTTTGTTTTGCATCGTTTAGCTCTTGATCTTTTGTTGTGAGTTGAGCGTTAAGATTATTTACAGTTCGTTTATGATTTTCAATTTCTTTTTGTAGGGCATCAAAATTTTGTGTAAGCTGTTTAACATTTTCCTCTGATTCACTCAGTTGTTGTTTTGTTTTTTTTAAGCTCCTGTGCATTTTTCGATGCACTAGCAAGAGCTTCATTTTTCTCTTTTTCAAATTTTAAACGATCGGCCTTTTCTTTGTTTAATGAATCTTTTAATCTTTTGATCTCTTGCTTCTGTTCTTTAATTTTACTTTCTAAATTTGCATTTTGACCACTAGAAGTCTGAGGGGTTCCTAACAAGTGATTTCGTTCTAATTACGGAGAATTTGGCTCGCTGCTACTACTATATCCAAGATCAGGGTTGGCTTTTGAGGTTGTTTCATCTTTTAATACTATTTTCTTAAACAGTTCGGTACTATTTGGATTGCCAATAAAAGCTAATCTAATTTTTGAACTGATTTTTCTACATCTTTGATGTTTAGAGAGATAGGTTGATTAGATAACTTAAGATTTACGTTATTCTCGCCGATAGCTAGTGCCGTTGCGAAGTGTGCTGCTCTAATATCAGCGGCATGGAATTTTTCATCTTTTCCACTATAGTTAACAAAGCCTTCTTTTGCATAAGAATCAATCAGCTTTGTGAATTCATTGCCTGATAGCAGATTGTTAAGTTCAACTTTTCCTCCATCTTGTGTTGGGCACTTAGGTAAATTCTCTTTTACTGATCTGTGATTATTATATAGCATTCTTGTTATTTCAGATGCTATAAGACCACATGAATTGTCATCTTTTTGAACTTCAGTGCTTGAAACATACAGATTACAAACTTGTTGTTCAGAGGAAGATTTGATATTTTTTCCAAATGTGCTGTCTTTACCTGTATCTGGGTTTTGAGTGTCTATGAACAATAAGTTCTTTTTTCTATTTTTATCTGCAAAGAAGTAGAAAACAACCCAGTGATTTTCACGTTGTCCTAATTCTGTAGGACGTTTTCTAATGTAAATTACATCTCTCTTGTTTTGATCTATCGATTGAGATATCTCTCGTAAATCTTCAATGAAGGTTGGGTTTTGATTAATGCCTTGGATCTTAATTATAGGTCTATTTCCGTTGCTTTCATCATTATGTAAATATAAATCAAATAACGAAGAGAGTATCCTATACCGTCATAGTAACCTTTTTGATTTCCTGTTCCCGCGAACCACTCTCCAATTGTTTTGATTTTACTAGCGTCAGGTTTTGTAACAAAAATATATTGTAATTCTTGTGCTTTAGGAATCATATTTATCACTCACTATAAACCATAATTAACCTAGTATAACACTAAATACCAATTTTATCAAGCAAATTGTTTTGTTTTTGAATAAAACTCCTCATATCTTCACTTTTATGATATAAGTTCATACAGTTACGTGCTGAAAAGAAGCTATTTAATTGTATTTATCTTGTTTAACGTTCGTTGTAGAATAATACATGCAGCAATTTTATCATCTATTTTTTTCGATTTTGTGGTTGATACTCCGATAATCTTTAGTGTATGGGCCGCAATAGACGTTGACAAGCTTTCATCTTGTAAATATATACTTGCCTTATATTTTTTTATTATTTTGTTTGCGAATTGGATTATGGTCTCGCACCATTCACTTTTTTGCTTCTCTATTTCCAGTGGTAGCCCTATTACTATTGACCCAGCTTCATTTTCTCTGAATATCCTGTTTAAATAACCTAAATCTTTACTTATATTTTTTCTGTGGTATACACTATGAGCTGTGGCTATGAGCTGCGTTTTATCACTGAATGCTATACCTATTCGCTTTTCTCCCATGTCAAGACACATTATGCACTTGTCTTTTGGAATAGACTTTAGAAATTCATAAGGATCTCTATGTAGCATCTACTGACATGACAAACACTCATCATAATCGATATCTGTTTTTTGCTGCAATATTTCACTTTTTTTAAATATGTCGTGCGAAACCTTGTCGGCTCTCTGCATTGACTGTGATCTACAGTAATATAAACTTTTTAGGCCTTTTTTCCAAGCAAGCATGTGTATTTTGTGCAAGTAACGTTTATGTACGTTAGCAGGTAGAAACAAGTTTACTGATTGAGATTGGCAAATGTAAGGTGTTCTATCGCTTGCGTGTTCTATAATCCATCTTTGATCAAGCTCGTACGCTGTTTTAAATGTCAATTTTTCATGTTCGCTAAGGAAATCTAAGTGCTGCACAGAACCTTCGTTTGTTGAAATTGAAGACCATATTTTATCATTGTCTTGATTTTTTTCTGCCAGTAGCTTTTGCAAGAATTTGTTTTGCACTACAAATGAACCTGTTAGTGTCTTTTGTGTGAATACGTTTGCTGCATATGGTTCTATTCCAGGGGAAGTATTGCCTGCAATAATGGAAATTGAGGCAGTTGGAGCAATAGCAAGCTTATGTGTAAATCTTTCCATTAGATTAATTTCTTTAGCATCAAAGCATGCTCCCTTTTCCTCTGCTAATTTTTTAGAGGCTATGTCTGCTTGCTCGCGTAAATACTTGAATATTTTTTTATTCCACTGTTGTGCTGTTACTGATTCAAAAGGAACCATTTTACTTTGTAAAAATGAGTGAAAGCCCATTACACCAAGACCAATACTACGCTCTCTTGTTGCAGAATATTTTGCTCGCTGTATTTCGTTTGGTGCTTTATTTATGAAATCCTCTAATACATTGTCAAGAAAACGCATTATATCTTCTATGAAGAGTTCATTGTCTTTCCATTCTTCGTAGTATTCAAGATTCACTGATGATAGACAACACACAGCAGTGCGCGATTTGTTTAAATGATCATAACCTGTAGTTAAGGTGATTTCACTGCACAGATTTGACATTTTGATGTCTAGATTGAGTTTTTTGTAAGACTCTGGCTTATTATTATTCGTTGCATCAAGAAAAATAATGTAAGGTTCTCCAGTTTCAATTCTTGCTGTTAATATTTTGATCCATATGTCACGTGCTTTGACGGTTGAGATAACTTTGTTATTATGAGGACTAATTAAATCCCATTCATGGTCATTCTCAACAGCTTGCATGAATTTATTATTTACTATTACGGCATGATGTATATTTAGTGCTTTACGATTTGGGTCGCCTCCTGTTGGCTTGCGTATATCGAGAAACTCCTCTATCTCTGGATGGGATACAGGAAGGTAAACTGCTGAACTTCCTCTTCTTAAGGACCCTTGACTGATTGCAAGCGTTAGAGCATTTTGCACCACAATAAATGGCACAATTCCAGATGTTTTACCGCTGCCCTTTACACTTTCACCAATTGAACGTAGATTTCCCCAGTAACTACCTATGCCTCCTCCACGTGCAGCAAGCCAAACATTTTCGTTCCATAGATCAACTATTCCCTGCAAGCTGTCTTCAGTTTCGTTGAGAAAACAAGAGATAGGCAACCCTCTTTGGGTACCACCATTGCTAAGTATTGGTGTTGAAGGCATGAACCACAAGTTGCTCATGTAATCATAAAGACGCTGCGCATGCTCTTTATTGTCAGAATAATAGCTGGCAATGCGTATGAAAAGATCTTGATAACTTTCATTTTCTATCAGATACCTATCCGATAGAACTGCTTTTCCAAATTTGGTTAATTTACCGTTTTTTTCGTGATTAATAGTGATATTACTCATAAAATTCCTCTTCTATTTCATTGTAATAGATACTGCTTTGAGCAATAGTGATCTTTAAGCTGGGCTTTTCGGTTTTTTTTGTGGATGCTGTAGCGCAAACAAGATACCATTAACCTGACTTCCATATATTTTACAGTAACTCATATAACTTATTTGCATATTTATTTCTTTTGCAATGTGTTGGACATAACTTTCTGAGTGACAAAAGTAATCTCCTTTATTTACAAAGTCAATACCTTCACCTTCCTTTCTTCTTATTAAGCATATGATTGCTCCTTTTTTGCTCATAGATCCTTTTGCTAGTTCCAATTCTGCTTGGAAGTCATGTAGATAATGTAACACCTCGGCAAAAATAATGACATCATACGAGTAGTTTCTTCCTTGTTTAAGGAAATCTGTCATTTCCATGTGTATTAACTCATTATAAACAGGTTTACCCTTTATAAAGCATCCTCTGGCAATATTTAGCATTCTGTTTGAAATATCAACTCCTGTTATGCAATTTCCAGTATTGTGTATTTTTAAGAAATGACCACATATTCCAGTTCCACAACCAAGATCAAGTATGTTGAGTGTAGAAGTGGAGTTATTAAAGATTTCTGTAATTACCATGTGCGCAAGTTCATGTCCTTTGTATTGTTTAGCGATTAACCAATGCTCAACAAAATACTCGCCAGTGTAATCAAAATACTGTTTTATGAGGTTTTTAGGCAATTTTGTGATCGATGCTGGGTTTGTCATTTTGCTTATGTAGTAAGAAGCTTCCTCATAGTTACTATCTAGTTTTAGTGTCTTTGTTAAATAGGTATGAGCTTTGTTAATATTTCCCATTGCAAAATGACACCTTCCAATGTTATACCAAACTACGGGTAATTTGGAGTAGAATATGCTGATCAACCAAAATCTTAGCTTTGCATCTGGTATGTGACCCTTATAGAAGTGATATAAACCGATTTCAATGTTGGTGTTTAATAGGTTTTTGGACTTTTCGAAAAGTGCTGTTGCTTCTCTATAGAGATTATTGTATTGATTTACAGCGAATTGTTTGGTCTTCTTAATATTAAACATACCGATTAACTTGCGAATAAAACTTAAAATAACACTTATAAAGGATAAATAGCCTTTCATATTTTAGATACCCTTGGTACTTACTATCATTTTTGAGTAGACCTGATTTTTAAAGCATTTTATATTATGGAATATTTTTTTCATTGATCTTTAATTGTATATAATTCTGCTTTAACACTCACTTAAATTATAAATCTTACCTACTTAGGATTACAAGTATATTATTATTGTTGCTAATGTAAGTAAATATTTTGTATAAAAAAGCGTTGACATATTGCTTATTAGTTTCTAACATGTAAGAAGTTAATTTGATTTTTAGATGTTTGACAAGTTTTATGGTAGAGATTAATTTAATCTCAATTCAATTTCAATAATATTTAACTCTGCATATTCTACATATAGTTGAGTAAATAAATTATTAAGAGCACTTGATGGATGCCTTGGCGTTAAGAGGCGATGAAGGACGTGGCAGGCTGCGATAAGCTGCGGGGAATTGTCAACAGGTTTTGATCCGCAGA
>JAITUS010000130.1 GCA_031286185.1 Rickettsiales bacterium | reverse complement strand
AAAAGTTATCCAAGCAGTATAAGTCGAGAGCAATTTGAAAAAATCAGGCCAATTCTGGAAAGTAGCAAGCAGAAAACAAAACCAAGAAAACTTGATTTGTATGATGTATTTTGTGGAGTATTGTACGTCTTAAAAAGTGGTTGTCAGTGGAGGATGTTACCAGAGGGTTTCCCAAGATGGGAGAGCATATATTACTATTTTCGAGTGTGGAGTAAAAAGAATGGAGGAGATGAGTGTGCTTTTTTAAGAAGTTTAAATGTTGAGTTAAATTAATGTTATTACCCCCAAACGCAACAAAGCAAGAAAAAGCGATAGTAGAAGCAATCGACTATAAAGTTGATCCAAGTTGCATCAGGGGGTTTAAATTTAGATTAGATGAAAAAATACTACCATGGATAATAGAGGAATACGGGCTAGGAGAAATTCTACGCTGGGTAAAGGATACAAAGAGAAGCGATAAAGGAAGGGATAGAAATTCAAGACTGCGTGGAACACCGGCATCACTGAAAATAGCACTAAAATGGGCAAATATAAAAGATATTACGATTATTGAGGAACCGCCTGGGAAGCGCTTTTTTGAATTACAAATAGGAATAAAAGATGTACCGAATGACTTTTTTGTAGATGCAGTGTAGAACTAGCAAAGCTGTCATTGCCAGCAAGATCGCGGCTAATAAGGATGTTCAATGACCACTATAACATAGGCAGGTTTATATTAGATGAAAGTTTATTTGGAAGTTTGTTATCGGATTACTCAGGGGTAAAAATAGAAAAAGATGGACCGGTGTTGTCATTTGGGAGAATAAATTTTTTCCGGTTTAGAGGTCCACAAGTTGAGATTATAGATAACTATCTACGAGACCATTACGAACAGGCTTTTAGTAATGACATATATTGCCTGGATGTAGCAGTACTAGGAGAGACAGAGCCTCACACGAAGAACTATAATGGCATATACGAAAGAAATCATCAATGGTATAACTACAGAGCGCTATATCCTCTGCCACAGAGCTTATTACCAGAAATTAAGTTCGCTAAAGCCGAGATAGTATTATCGGACAGTTGGAATTTGGGAGAAATAAATGCTTGCTTTCCAGTTATTGGTATAGAAGAAGAAGGAAATAAATTTAAATTAGGAAGTAGCAAACTATCTGAGCAGGTGTGGAATTTAAAATACAAGCCAATTTTAGAAAGATTCAGTGTTACTCACTATTACAAGGTAGAAGATTTTGCTGATCAAAAAATCATAAGGTATAGCAAAGCACCATGTTCATTTTGAAAACGATTTAGATTCAAAACAAAAAGATGCGATACACGAGTTAGAAAATTACATTTTAGTATTCTACGGAGGTGTACTAACTTGGCACGAACATCGACATTTGGACAGAAGTTGGAACGAAAAACAAGTCATATGTTTAGTGCGTTAATTATATATATTAACATTTTATATACCTCATTAATATTTAGTAAAAACAGGTTGTGTTAACCAAAAAAACTTGCTTTTTGATATCAAAACAGGCATAGTTAAAGAAGTAGTGGGTAAATATAAAAAATTTATCTACTGCTGAAGAAATAGTATTCATGTGAGGTAGATATGAAGTTCAGTCAAGAAGATAGAGATACTTTTAATAAGTTTTTTGCGGAAGTATTAAATAGTTCATCTAAAAATACTAGTAAAAAAACGAGAAAGGGGAAAGAAATGCAGAAAAAGTCTCAGATTGCAAAAAAGTGAAATCATCAATAAAAAAGGAGCTGGAATAAATGTAAGAGATTACAAAGATTTTGCAAATTAACAGTGGGCAGAATTAGAGGCATGTCTAGAAAAACTAATAAAGGACGGAATTGCTACAGAATGCGATACTACACTAGCATGTCTAGTAGGGGTAGGAGATATAACCAAATTATTTGAAGAAATAGAAACAGAACTTTACCTAGAGAACAATAAAGGCGAAGCGAGAAGCCAAAAAATAAGTGATGAAATAGAGAAAGAAAGAGACAAAATGTTCGGAACATTGGAAAGAAGAAATTTACCGAAGTTAGAAGGAAAAGTGTGGAATATGGGAGAAATAAGAAAGAGAGATCCATCGTTAATAAAGCGAGATTTTGATAAGGCATGTGATGAGATGACGAAAAAATTGAACAAATGGGGAAGTAGGAAGTTTACTTAATATACTAGGCATATAGATTTATATTTTAATACAACAATTTGTGTGTATTAAAAAAACTTTTTTTGATGGCAAAACAGGCATAACAAGAATAGTGGTAGGTAAACATAAAAAATTTACCTACAGCTAGGCAATTTTATAATAGTAGGGGTAATTATGAGATTTATGAGAAACGACAATAGGACATTTAGTAAGTTACTGGAAAAATTATCAAAGGATTCATATGAAAATATTAATAAAAGAGATAAAAAGGGAAGAACGATCTTACATTATGCAGTAAGAGATTCAGATCAAAAAACAGTAAAGCTATTGATCAAAAAAGGAGCAGATATAAATTCAGCAGATGTAGGGGGTTATGTACCAATGCACCTAGCTGTAATGGGAAAACAACTAAAAAACGTAAAAGAATTAATAAATTCAGGAGCGAACGTAAACATCGTGGAACGTAATGGCGAAAACACTCCGCTACACTTTGCATGTATGGTAGGTGAAGTCGAAATAGTAAAGGAATTAATAAGAGCAGGAGCCAAAACAGATCAACCTGATAAATCCGGCAAGACAGCAATGGATTGTGCAAAAAATAACAAAGAAATAACTGAAGTGTTAAAGAACAGCGCAATCGCAAATAAACAGAAAGAGTTTGTAGAAGAAATAAGGAGTGTATCAGAAAAAGCAGCAGGTATGATAGCGGCAAAGGAAGAGCTAATAGAGAAAGAAGCTGTGAATGAATGACTTCCGATACCAAATTTAAGGCTGGCATTCTGAAAAGGAGAAAAAGGTTAACAGTTGCGTCTTTTTCGCAAGGAAATGGATTTATGGAAAAGGGGAGTGGTAAGGCTCCTGAACTACAAAGACATTTACAGGGGAAACTATGAGAAAAAGAGCATTAACTGTGACCTGCCGATATGAGCCTGATGAGCTGGCAGATCAACATCTAGCAGATGCTTATGAGCTGTTACTGAGATATGCGGTAAAAGAAAATAACCAAAAGGAGGTTGAGCAAAATGACGACAGTAGCTTTATATGCAAGAGTTTCATCGAGCAACCAAGCGCAGAATAATACAATAAAGAGTCAAATTACAGAGCTCAAGAATAGAATTGCTGCAGACAAACATGAGTTATTGAATAAATATGAATTTAAGGACGATGGCTGTAGTGGATGGACTTTAGAGCGTGAAAATTTAGATGCGTTAAGAGATAAAGTAGAAGAAGGTGAAATCGATAAAATTTATATCCATTCACCTGACCGATTGTCAAGGAAATCTGCCACCAAATGGTATTACTTGAAGAATTTGAGAAGGCAGGAGTAGAAGTAATATTCTTAGAACCTGTTAAAAATCTTCGTAATAGGAGAGAAATGAAGGAGAGACAATCATCTGTAAGCTAGTGTTGAGTTTCCGCTCGCAATTTTTCCACAATCGTCTGCATTTTTCTAACCAAGCAAAAGATCTCTCAACAACCCATCTTTTTGGCAATAC
>JAITUS010000027.1 GCA_031286185.1 Rickettsiales bacterium | reverse complement strand
CTTTTGTCTCATGCTTGTGCCCCAGAGGTTGCCATTCCCTGAAGGGTGAAACATACATTATCTCCGATGTCTAGAGAAGATGGAATTTAACCATCACAAAACCACGACTATTCAGATCGCACCTATATGATTACCTTTTTATGGCATCTTGTCTATCTCATTTTACCATCCGTTGAACAGATACAAATTGATAATAATGATATATACATAGTGTTCCGATTTCAAGAACTCGCCCTGGAGATGCAGGAAAAAATGTTCAACATTACCTCACGAGTCTCTTGTCGTTTAATCTGCACAGATGAAGATAAATGAATACCTCCAATACCATGATAATGGGACTGGCAAAGGTTGTCAAGTAGTTTTTACCTAAATGACGCTCAGGCAAAAACTATGCTAATGCTTTAGTGTTTCTAAGCCAGAAAAATTATCGTCTTTATTTTTTACAGAGGAAGATGGTGCATTGCTTCCATTATCGCTTTCAATTGGAATAGTAGGCTGTATCAAAGCAATTTTTATAACCTCATCAATGTTCTTGACAAAAACTACATCGACTTTTTCCTTAATACTTGCTGGTATTTCTTGCATATCCTTTTCATTTTCGCTAGGTATAATCACAGTCTTGATTGATCCTCTGAGTGCTGCGAGTAACTTTTCTCTCAAGCCTCCAATAGCTAAAACTCTACCACGCAGTGTCACTTCACCTGTCATAGCAACACTTTTGTCAACTGGTATGTTTGTCATAAGGGAAACAATGGACGTGCATATTGCACTACCAGCAGAAGGTCCATCCTTTGGTACAGCGCCCTCAGGTAGATGCAAATGTATATCATTGTTTTGAAATTTTTCAGGCTTTATGCCAAAGAATAGACAATTTGATCGAATATAACTATACGCAGCCTTTATGGATTCTTGCATAACCTCTCCAAGTTTCCCCGTATATTTTATTTCCCCCTTACCTGGAATCAAAACTGACTCTATCATTAAAATATCACCACCTGTCTCAGTGTAGGCTAGTCCAGTTACTACCCCTACTAAACTCTCATTTTCTGCAATACCAAAGGTATATTTACGCACTCCTAAATAACCTTGTAAATTGGTAACTCCCACACATATTTTCTTATTTTTACCTTCTAATATTTCTTTCACTGCCTTTCTCATGAGCTTTGCAAGTTCCCTTTCCATACTGCGAACACCACTTTCACGTGTATATAAACGTATCAACTCATACAGCGCATCGTTAGTTATACTCCATTCTTTCTGACGTAAACCATGCTCTTTCTTTAATTTGGGAATTAGATGATACTTAGCAATACTAATTTTTTCATCTTCAGTATAACCAGATAATTGTATAATTTCCATCCTATCATGCAAAGGATGTGGTAAATTTAAGCTGTTTGCTGTAGCCACAAACATTACACTTGAAAGATCAAACTCAACTTCTAAGTAATGGTCCGTAAAGTGCTTATTGTGTTCAGTGTCCAAAACCTCAAGCAATGCAGATGCAGGGTCACCACGCGAATCAGAACCCATCTTATCTATTTCATCAAGTAAAAAAAGTGGGTTGCATGAATTAGCTTTTTTCATGTGTTGAATGACTTTGCCGGGCATTGAACCAATATAAGTTTTCCTATGGCCACGTATCTCAGATTCATCACGTACACCGCCAAGAGCTATGCGAACGAAATCTCTTCCTACTGCCCTTGCCATAGACCTAGCTAAAGAAGTTTTACCAACACCAGGTGGTCCCAATAAGCAAAGTATAGGACCCTTGATCTCTTTTACTCTCTTTAACACTGCCAAAAACTCTATTATTCTATCTTTTACCTTCTCTATACCATAATGATTTTCATCTAAGATTTTTTTAGCTGCATTTAAATTAATTTTTGCATCTTTATATTTTCCCCATGGCAGATCAAGCAACCAATACAGATAATTAGATATAACTGTAGCTTCAGGAGAAATGGGATTCATTTTCTTATATCTTTTCAACTCAGTTATAGCTTTCTCCCTTGCCTCCTGAGAAAGCTTTGTTTCTTCTATCTTTTTTTCAAATTCATTTATTATATTTCCTTCTTCTCCATTCTCAAATTCGCCCAATTCTTTCTGTATAGCTTTCAATTGCTCATTGAGGTAGTAGGCTTTCTGAGTGCTTTCAACTTGTGATTTAATTGTTTTATATAAGCGGTTTTGTGCATTCAAAATGCTGATTTCTCTCTCAATAAAAGTAAAAGTTTTTCTTAAACGTTCCCCCGGACCATAAGTCTCAAGTATGCTTTGTTTATCTGATGCTTTTATATTCAAATATGAAACTATCGTGTCTACAAGCAGATCAATTTCTTTGATCTGCTCAACGGGATTAACAATAATGTCAGGCTGGTTTTTCTTGTTCAGTTTACACCAGCTATCAAACGCACCTATAACAGATCGCCTTAAAGCTTCCAGATCGACATTATCCTCATCTTCCTCGTATTCATGATAATTATCCAATTCTACTCTAGCCTGTAATAAAGTATGAGAGTCGATATACTCAACAGCTCTTCCTCTGCTGACTCCTTGGATTACAACTTTTACCGCATTATCAGGTAGTTTTATCAATGGCTGTACAATATTTGCTAGCACACCTACTTCATAAAGATCTTGTGGCTCTGGGTTGTCAAGAGAGCCATCTTGCTGTGCCACAAGAAAAATCTTATTTTGGTGACTACTATTATTAATCGCAGACTCTAATGCATTAATAGATTTTTCCCTGCCTATAAATAAAGGTACCACTACACTTGGAAAAATTACTACATCTCTTAAAGGCAATACCGGCAATGTAGCAAAATTAGAGTCCATAGCATACTCAATGTTCATAATACATGCTCAAATTAACCATTAACCTCCTGCTACAATGTCACCCTTGTTGCTACGATTGATCACTACTTTTCCTGATTCCACCATTTCCTTAGTAACTACTATTGTACTACCTTCAAAACCACCGTTTCCAACTGTATACATAACATCAAGCAAAAGTGACTCTAAAATAGCACGTAACATTCTTGCACCTGTTTTATAACTCATAGCTTTTTCAGCAATAGCTGATACTGCGTTATCTGAAAATTCAAGATTTACTTTGCTAAACGCAAGTAATGCTTTGTATTGTTTTATTAGTGCATTCCTTGGCTCTATTAGTACATGTACTAAATCTTCGTGATCTAACTCATCTAAAACGGCAGTTATTGGAACACGCCCTACGAACTCCGGTATCAAACCGAATTTAATTAAATCTTCGGGTTGAACATCACGTAAAGTATTTTTTTTCCTTTGCTCTTTAGATTGACTGATATCTGCTCCAAAGCCAACTGATGTTCCTTTCTTTCTTGCTTCAATGATCTTATCTAAACCTTCAAAAGCTCCCCCACAAATAAACAGTATATTATTAGTATCCACTTGCACAAATTCCTGTTGCGGGTGTTTCCGTCCTCCCTGTGGCGGAACGTAGGCAACTGTGCCTTCCATAATCTTAAGTAGAGCTTGCTGGACTCCTTCGCCTGAAACGTCACGTGTTATTGAAGTACCTTCAGATTTCCTTGTGATTTTATCTATTTCATCTATAAACACTATACCACGTTGTGCCTTTGCAACATCATAATTTGCTGCTTGCAATAGACGCGATAACACGCTTTCCACATCATCACCTACATAACCTGCTTCAGTCAAAGTTGTTGCATCAGCCATCGCGAACGGCACATCTGAAACTTTAGCGAGTGTTTTGGCTAGCAAGGTTTTACCAGAACCAGTAGGACCAATGAGCATTACATTCGATTTTTCGATTTCAACATCGCTGATAGAGTGAAATTGTGCCATAGACTGACAATGGTTATACATCGCTACAGACAAAACATGTTGTGCGTGTTCTTGACCAACAACATGCTTACTAAGAAAATTTTTTATATCTTCAGGTTTTTTTAGTAGTAACTTCACATCAGACATATAATCTGAATTAAATGCCCCACTTTTCTTTTGGCTTATTGCTCTATGAGATAACTCTATGCACTCATTGCAAATAAACACTTTCAAACCGTCTGAAGAATTAGTAATTAACTTATCCACTTCGTTTTGTGCCTTGTTGCAAAAAGAACAGTAGTGTAAATCATCATTGTTATCCATCAGCTCACCTTTTGTCCAACTCTAATACTTTCAATCTTAATATCTTTACGCTCAGCTATCACTCTGTCAACCAAGCCAATTTTCCTTGCTTCTTCAGGATCCATGAATTTATCTCTTTCCATCATTCTTTCAATTTGCTTCAGTGAACTTCCAGTATGCTTTTCATAAATCTGATTTAGTTTTTTCTTAATTCGCAAAATTTCATTAGCATGTATTTCTATATCAGTTGCCTGACCCTGATAACCACCAGATGGCTGATGTATCATAATTCTTGAATGAGGCAGAGAGTAACGCTTACCTTCTGTGCCAGCTGCAAGCAACAGAGAGCCCATAGATGCAGCTTGGCCTATACACAAAGTTGAAACATCTGGTTTTATATACTGCATTGTATCATAGATCGACAAACCAGCAGTTACAACGCCACCTGGCGAGTTAATATACATATAAATGTCCTTATCGGGGTTTTCCGATTCTAAAAATAAAAGCTGTGCTACTATTACGCTGGCCATGTTGTCCTCAATAGGACCAGTTACAAAAATTATTCTTTCCTTCACTAACCTCGAATATATGTCGTAGGCACGTTCACCACGACTAGTTTGCTCAATTACAATCGGTATAAGAGTCATACCTTATTCCTACTAAATATTATCAAATAATTCCTTTAACCCTTTCACAGAAACAATCTGCTCTTCTTTATTAACTTTTTCTATTATATAATCTGTAACTTTATGCTCAAGAGCTTGCCCTCTCACTAACTCCTGAAATTGCCTGTTTAAGCTAAAATGTTTCAATACTCTATTAAGCGGTACATCTTTATTGACATACTGATTCAGAATAACATTTAAAATATCATTTTGAGTTAATGATATTTCATGTTCTGTACTGAACTTCATAAATAACATTGCAAACTTTACTCGTCTTTCAGCTTCTTTACAAGAGTCATCTTTAGAGTTCAACTCTCTTTCCACTCTCTGCTGTTCCTGTTTTACTACATCTGTAGGCAAATCAAAGCTGTAACTAGCATCCAAACAATCAAATAGCTCCTTCTTAATTAAGAGGTCTCTCATTTCTTTACATTGATTATCAATTACTTCTTTTGCATGATTTATTAACGAAGAATAATCTTCAAACCCAATCCTCCTAGCTACTTCATCATCACTTCCAAAACCTTCGGCAATCTGAATATCATTAACTCGGACAGAAAAAGTAGCCTCTTGTCCCGCAAGGGAAATTACCTGGTAATCTTCAGGAAACCTCAACTTAAAGCTTTTTGTTTCTCCTTTTTTCACGCCAATTAATTGATCTTCAAAACCATCGATAAATGTACCAGATCCTAAATTAACAGCAAAATTTTTGCCACTTCCACCTTGAAAGAGTTTGTTTCTAATCCGCCCTTCAAAGTCAATTGTCAGTTTATCCCCGTTTTTCGCTTGATAAGAATCATCATCAACAGAGATAAGATTAGGAAATTTTGTTTTTATAGAATCAATAAATTCTTTTATGTCTCCCTCTTCGATTTTTGCCTCAACTTTCTTCAAATTTATTTTATCAAGATCTATTGTTGACACTTCTGGCATTGACTCAAAAGACAGCTTGTACACAAAATCGCCTTTCTCATCCTTTTTATCCAGATCTGGTAATGATATAATATCAATCTTAGGATGAATGTGAGACTTGACTTCAATTTTTTTCATTAAATCACTTGAGCAATAGTCAATCGTATTACTCACTACATATTCCAAAACTTCACTTTTATAATTTGTAACAACAAGATCGTAAGGCGTCTTCCCGGGTCTAAATCCAGGCAATTTTGCATTCTTCGCTATCTCTTGTAATCTAGAATTCATCTTTTGTTCTATATAATCGCTACTAACTGTGATTTCATACTCATGCTTTAGTTTGTCTACACTAAGCTTCTTATAGGTATATATATTACTTGATGTATCTACTTCGACTGCATTTTGAGGTATGTTACTAGACATTATAACCTATTTATCAATGTTTTAATTTATATTTTTATAAAGCCATTTTACCAGAATCTCAGTGAAATACAATCCTTAAGAACGAGTTTTTACACAAACATTAGAGTGTATTTAGTGATTATAAACCTTTTTTTTAATCCAAGTCATGATTTAAGTGCGGATAGAGGGACTTGAACCCCCACGAGCAAGCTCACCAGGACCTAAACCTGGCACGTCTACCAATTCCGCCATATCCGCAAGAATTTTTCAGTAATTTATAGCTAACACAAACTATTCCTGTCATCCTATTATAAGTACCGTCTTTAAAATACTCAAGGTCTAAGAACCTGTTTAAAATCTTCGTAATAGGAGAGAAATGAAGGAGAGAACAATCATCTGTAAGCTAGTGTTGAGTTTCCGCTCGCAATTTTTCCACAATCGTCTGCATTTTTCTAAC
>JAITUS010000146.1 GCA_031286185.1 Rickettsiales bacterium | reverse complement strand
TACGAAGATTTTAAACAGGTTCTTACACAATGTACCATCCTCTACAATTGAGTAGCAAAACCTGATTACAGCAAGGCTCTTAATGTCAGTTTTTTTTCATCAATAAAGCTCTTGAGATTTTCAAGTACAGGTAGTGCAAAGTTATCAACCCGGCCTCTTTTAGCCTCTATTATATAATTAATATGACCAATACCCTGGGTGTGACATCACTTCATACAGTTGACGTAAACTACATACTGTATGCGCAATTCCGCGTGCTACTCTAGAACCCCCCTCTAACTGATTACTTGTTTTTCCCGCTTCTGTCACATTGCCTCCTGTGAACCAACTCTCTAATGTATCCTTTAACATATCCATACCCTCCCTATTATTATACTTCTTACTCTAATACCTCTAAAAACAGGCTATTAAAAACTTTGCTCTACACAAACCCTGACAATGAAATGTTGAAAATAACTGTAAGCGTTAGACTTGAGCTCAACTTTTTCGCTTTCGTAATACACTGAATTTACCTTCACCATACATCATTATGCAAAGCTGTTTTGCATAATAGGTTAATGTTTGAAGTCATGCAAGTGTTTTTTTTCGCTAAATAAGCGTTTTTTTACTGGGTAACAGTTAATAAGACGCAAGAATATTCTCAGGAAACTTAAAATCTTTAAGTTCTATAACGTCTTCCCTCTTTGGGCTGGTTGAAATTAGATAAATTGGTACACCTATTAATTCTTCTATTTTTCTCACATATTTCATCAAATTTGCAGGCAATTCTTCAACTGACTTCTTACCCTGAGTGTTTTCTTTCCAACCAGGAAATTCCTCATACATCGGCTCCAATTCTTCTTGTATTGAGTGTGATGCAGGCAGATAATCGTATATTCTTCCACTGCACTTATAGCCAGTACATATTTTAACTATGTCAAAAGAATCAAGAATATCTAGTTTAGTTAATACAATACTTGAAATTCCAGAGAGTTGCACTGCCTGGCGCACTAAAACTGCATCAAACCAACCGCAGCGCCTTCTCCTATTACTTACTGTTCCAAGCTCCTTGCCTATAGCAAATAAGCTATCTCCCACTTCATTTTTCTGCTCAGTAGGAAATGGACCGTTGCCTACTCTTGTTGTATAAGCTTTTGCTACACCGATAACATAGGCATTGGAAAACAATCCCGAGCCTGTTATTGCTTGTGATGCCACGGTATTGCTTGAAGTAACGAAAGGGTATGTCCCATGGTCGATATCTAAAAATGTGCCTTGAGCGCCTTCAAATATTATTTTCTTACCTTCTTTTGTAAGGTCATTCAATATTTTCCACACTGGCTTTTTGTATGGAAGAATTTTTTTTGCGATCTCTTCAAATTCCTTTAACATTCCCTCTTTTTTTACTACCAGACAGTTTAGGCCTTTCCTGATAGCATTGTGATAATTCAGAAGAGTATCCATTCTATTATTGAGTTCATCTGCGTTCTCCAAGTCACAAAGACGTATAGCTCTTCTTCCAACTTTATCTTCATAGCACGGCCCTATTCCTTTGTTTGTTGTGCCAATTTTGTGATTCCCGTTTAAATCTTCAAATAACTTTTCCTTGTCCTTATGTACATTAAGTATTAATGGGCAGCTTTCAGATACAATCAAATTGTTAGGATTGATATCTATTCCTCTAGTTTTTAATGACTCTATTTCTGAGATTAAAGCATGTGAATCAAGAGCAACACCGTTTCCTATAACAGATATTTTGCCCGTCCTTAAAACAGCGGAAGGCAGCAAATTTAATTTATAAACCTCATCATCTATTACTATAGTATGCCCTGCATTATTTCCCCCCTGAAATCTCACGACTACGTCTGCGTTCTCAGAAAGATAATCTACTATTTTACCCTTTCCTTCATCGCCCCACTGTAGACCAACAATTACAATATTATTCATCAATATCTTATGGATTAACACGTAAATATTAATGTAGTACACTACAAATGACAAGGAGTAATTCTCTGAGCTGGTTAGCTAAGATCTGATTTCTAGGTTTGAGTAACTCTCTAAACTATTGTTTGAATGGTTTTAGTGACATTTAGCCCACAACTATACGAACATTGTAGTTTGAGAGCAACCCTCACTGGAAGGGTGTCATGAAAGTAGCACATTTCTTGTCATCCCAGTGCGTGACACTGGGACCCAATCTTTCCATAATAATTAATGTTATATTTTAACGTAAAATGGCTATTTTATGCTCACCTACTTGATAAAATTCCTAGATTCCAGCGTCACGCGCTGGGATGACACCACTTGTTGTAAAAACAAATGTTCGTTCATAAATTGCAACTAGCTATAAATATTAAGAAATTTACTAAATGAAAAAAGGCAAAAGAAACCCCGAGTGGCGAGTTTTGACTCTCTAATACTTTAAATTGGTGCTATAATAATTTGCTGACGCTTAGTTCAAGCGCGATTTGGCTGAATGTAGAAAAAATTTAAAAGACATGCAGCCGCTATAATTTGATACAATCCGCCAAAAAATACCCTGAGTTTTTTACTGAATTTTGTCATGAGCCTGCAGATCAAAAACAAGTTTTGAGTCAGAAACACCCTTAGCGCTATAATAATGAAATTGTTAGAATTTGTCAAGTAGTTTTTTTGTTTCTATTGAATGATACTAGAATTCAGGGAGAAAGAAACTAGTTATGTTCTTTATCTTGTTTCACAACAATGCACCTTTTCATTCCCGCCAAGTCATATACATACTCCTGAAAAGATAATCCATATGAGGGGATTATTTTGTCGATATCGTTTTGATCTTCGCCTATTTCCAATATTGCAAACTCATTCTTTTTAAGACACTTTCTCAATATTGGAAAAATACTCAAGTAACAACTCAAACCATCAATACCGCCATCAAGGGCCATTTTCGGTTCTTCTTGCACTTCTGCTTGCAGGCCTTTTAATTTACTGCTTTTTATATATGGAGGATTGCTAATTATAAGATCAAACAAGCCTCTGCACTCTGTCCACGAACTTGGAAGTATTCTAGCTCTGCCAAGTAGATTATGCTTTTTTATGTTCTGACAGGCAACCTTATATGCTTCCAAGCTTTTTTCAAAACCGGTACCAACAGCATGTTCATACTCGCTAAGTACGGATATCAGTAAGCAACCTGTGCCTGTGCCGAAATCTGCGATTTTTAGTTTCTGCTCCTTGTTTGGATAGTATTTTAACACTGCTAAGATTATTGTTTCACTGTCTGGTCTTGGGTCCAAAACATGCTGATTAACTATGAAATTTTTGCTCCAGAATTCGCGATTACCTATTATTTGCGATATCGGATACCTTTCTGCTCTTTTTTTTGTTAATTTCCAAAATAGCTGTTCTTTCTCTATCGGCACCTGATCAGCATGGTTCATAATTATGAATGGTCTTTCTACGCCAAGAACGTGCTGCATGATGATTTCACAATCTAGGCATGGTGACTCAACTTTATGCGATAATAATAGTTCTGATCCCTCTTGAATCAGAGTGCTGATAGTTTTCATTGTCTCAAAAATTTGGCTCTTTCAGTCAAGAATAGTGAGGCAAAAACCCCTAGTTTAGAATAACTGCATCAGATTCCAGTGTCAAACAGATTATAACCTAGTTACTTCAGTTCTACTCTTGACGTGTAAAGCTTCTTCTAGTTCTGTCGAAGGATTTTCCGTTCTTTCCAGTTGAGTATCTAACTTGTTCTGTATGTTCGATAAAGCTGAATCAAAGTTTTTATCAACCTGCTTTGCTTCATGCACATTATCCATTGATTCCTCGAATTCTTCCACACCACATAGACTTCTCGTTTCTTGTGGCATGCTTTTGAATATTTCTCTTATTTGGGTTAAGTTTTGACGAATTTGCTCCTGATATCCAGCAATTCTTTCTTGATATATATCGATCATTTTCTGGCATGATTGACTCCTAAATGGATGCTCCTCTTTTTCCTTCTATGTAAGAGTTTTGAAAATGTTTACAGTTAAGAATTGCTTCTCTATATTTTTTTATGTCGTTGATTGTTTTGACTATCGACTTATCTGTTTTCTTCAAATTCTCCTCCCGTTCTTTCCTTTCAATTATACTCTTTGATTCTTTTTCCGCCAGGTTCATTTTGTCATATAGGTTTTTGCACTCTTTAATAAGACGCCAGTGGCTGTAATACTCCTTCTTCTACGCTTTTATCGTAAAAATTCTTCAACTCATTACTTGATAACATTGCTATAGCATCTTCTCTTTTACCGTGTGATTTGGGGTGTTTTTTCTTCAGTGGGTTAGTATAATCCAACAGAAAAACCTTAATAGAGTGTTTCCTGTGTTCCCTAAGCTCCTCTAACGTAATTCCAATAGCTTTTTCCTGTGACTCTATGTATCCTAAAGCGTCTTCAAAATCCGCTTATTAGAGGTCAGAGGTTGAGCTTTCTTCAATTTTTTTAATATCACGCTCTTTTGGATATATACCACTAACTTCAATTATACGTGCAGCACTAGCAGGGTCAATTGCATTTAACACAATACTTTGATCATTTTGATCTTTTAGAAAGCTTTGTAGCTGTTTTTTAAATTCCAATAAACTATCTAGTTTACTTCCAGTAGTCTTAGAACCTGTTTAAAATCTTCGTAATAGGAGAGAAATGAAGGAGGGAACAATTATCTGTAAGCTAGTGTTAAGTTTCCGCTCGCAATTTTCCACAATCGTCTGCATTTTTCTAACCAAGC
>JAITUS010000138.1 GCA_031286185.1 Rickettsiales bacterium | reverse complement strand
GATAACTTTTCCGCATAGACACCTCATTATTAATCTATGCTTATTTTACCCCATCTCTTCGAGATTTTAAACAGGTTCTAAGACCTAGTTTTTCATATAGCCTTTTGTATTCAATTCCTAGAGGACTCATTCCATTTGCATCAAGTGCACGACCATCACACTTCATCAAATTCACCTCTTTTTCATCGACTTTTGCCCCCCTTAGGGTAAGTGACTATCTCACCAACATTATCTGCGAATCTCAGACCTTCAATTGTAAAAATCAATTCTTTATAACTATCATCAATGCTATATTTAGTTGGCGAGAACGAAGAAAACAAGACCAGATTTTGCCAAATCGGCGTTTTGCACTGGATATTTAAAATCAATAACCGATACAGGCGATGAAACCTCCGCACAATAGAAATTTGTTGCTCTTAAGTCAAATTTTTGATTTTTCGGCAGAGAAAACTGAACCAAAAGATATTGATCATCACCAATATCTTTTGGTATTGTTACTTTAGGTAAAGCAAAACGACTAAAATAAACCTTCGGATCGTCAGAATCAATTGTGTATTCAGCAATCTGTATAACTTGCGGCGCTGCCGATGACTTCAAACTAAAATTGCGAATAACTGACACAGTAACTGGTATATTATCACCACTTTTCCAAGCGTAGAATTTCAGTTGAACGCTGGTATTCGCACCCCACAGCGCATTAGAGCTCCTAAACGCTACAATTTTTTGCAACGGCGGCGCTTTCTCGCTGAATTTTTCGCAAATAACATTCAAATAAAAACGAGGGTTGCCTTCACTGATTTTTTCAGCTTCGTTGATTTCTTTGATAAAAATTCTATCTACATCAACTCTGTTTTGTACCGGTACTGAGTCAGCATAAGGTCTTAAAAACTGCCACGAAAGCCCGGCAATTGGCAACTGCGAAAAGGTGGGCAAAACATAACCAGCACCCTGCCCTCTATCATCAATTTGCAGACCAATATTAAACTGACCATCGATAAATAAGTTATCAGATATTACAGCATTAGCTGGATCAGACTTGGCTGGTTCTTGAAAGTATGGCAGATCTTGAAAAACAAGTTCAGGGGCTACAGCATTGCCGTACCGGCATTTCAATTCAACGGTGTATCTATCCTCAGGATCATCTACGTCAACAAAATAGTATAATTTATGAGGCAAAGCACTGTTTTCGTCGAGCTGCAAAGGATTCGGTGCCGGTACGACATTTCCTTCTTGATTCTTATAGTAGGCGTTACGCAGAGTAGCAGGGTTTTTTATCATAAAAATACAATCCAGTATCCCGCTGCCGGCATACCATCCTCATTCTTGATGATATCTTGTAAGACTATACTCAGTACTAACCTCTGTGCCATTTCTCCTGAGCAAAAAGCCAGTTATAGTATATGACAGAATTTTAATATTTTATTAACGCAGGTGCACAAAATCATCTTTACACATCCATAACTTTTATTATTGAAAAATTAAAAAAGATGCTGTATACTATTTATAGTAGTAGATTTCAGTAAAACTTATGGCAAACTCAGGGATTAACATAACTCTAGATTCAGAAACTTCAAGATGTCTTGCTGAATTATCTGAATTTACTAAGCAGTCTGCTCAAGAACTGGCAGAAAAACTGTTCAAAGAGGCAATCGAACTTGAAATGGAGGACCTTTTAGCATCTAAAATTTCTAACGAGCGTGATGTTGAAGGTGTAGAGGAATTGGAGGACAGTGAAGATATCTGGAAATAAACCATATACTGTAAAGTACCTTAGGCATGTTCGTAAGAAGGATATAACAGCCTTACCAGAAAATATAAAGACAAAGATCAAAAAACTAATAAGGGAACGGCTTGCACTTGATCCAATGAATCTTGGTGAACCGCTGCGTCACAGCTTAAAAGGACACAGAAGACTAAGATTCAGTCGCTACCGTATTGTTTACAGGATAAATAAATCGGAACACTCAATGACTATCACAGAAATAGGACACAGAAGCACAGTTTATAATCATCATTAAAGTCAAGTAGTAAGTTATAACAAAAAATCTTAAAGGTTGTATATATTATACAGCCCCTTTTCCTGATCCATTCTCCATCTTTAAAATAATATTAAGCGGAGGCTCCTCAAACTCAATGTTGTTTTCGTCGCCTCTCCCCTAATTATATACTATATTATATATAAAATAGTATATAATTTATAGGGGGTGGCCAAAAAAATCAGTTTTTTTTGAGCTGAGCGGAGCCGCCTAAGATGGAGAATGGATCAGGAAAAGGGGCTCAGGGTCGATGGCATTGATGAAGATGTCAAACCAATCTTTGATTACCTCAGAGATTACAAAGAATATATCAATAAATTGCTTGCAAATGACAATGACATAGAAGGAATAACAACGGGAATACCAAAGCTCGACACCATAACTGGTGGCTTAAAGAAAGGAGAATTAACTATGCTTGCAGCTCGTACATCAATTGGCAAGACTTCTATAGCTTTATACATGGCTTTGCAAGCTGCAAAACCACTCAATTACCATGGGTATGTCTGCTTCTTCTCGCTTGAAATGTCAGCCAATCAATTAATTAACAGGATAATTAGCATCGAAGTCAATGAGACAATAAACAACATCATCAAGAATCAAGACATAGAGCTTCTGCACAAGGGAATAAATGAAGTAGCATTCTTAAATATTCTCGTTGATGGCTCTAGAAGTATGGATTTAAATGTTCTGAGGAAGAAAATCTCGTCAATTTGCGCAAAATACAGCATAAAATGTATATATATTGACTATTTACAGCTACTTAGAGGATCAGGAAAGACCGAGAATAGAACTCTTGAAGTAACAGAGATTATTAGCAGGACTTTAAAAAACTTGGCGAGAGATCTTGACATCCCTATCTTAGCGTTATCACAAATAAATCGCAAGGTAGAAGATAGGCAAAACAAAAGACCACAACTATCGGACTTGCGAGAGTCAGGAAGTATTGAACAAGATGCTGACATAGTGTTGCTACTGTACAGAGAAAATTATTACAAAGAGTCCAATAATGACTTGGAAATAAACGTTGCCAAGAACCGCAGTGGAGCAACCGGAAAGGTTACAGTGCCATATCAAGTCAACACTGGAAGAATATTAAGTTGAACATCTGCAAAAAATAGTGTATAATTATTAATGGTTTTTAAGTGAATCTCTTATGACTTTTTCTAAATTCCTAGATCCAAAATTGGACTTAACATTCAAAAGAATATTTGGTAACGAGAAAAATAAGAATATCCTTATTCACTTTCTTAATGATATTTTAGGATTTACTGGAATAG
>JAITUS010000120.1 GCA_031286185.1 Rickettsiales bacterium | reverse complement strand
ATGCAGACGATTGTGGAAAAATTGCGAGCGGAAACTCAACACTAGCTTACAGATGATTGTTCTCTCCTTCATTTCTCTCCTACTACGAAGATTTTAAACAGGTTCTAAGGGTGTAATATTTGTATCAACTCTCTTGTCATGAGTACGACAGCTGAAGAACCAGCATTGATGTCAGATCCATGTGCAACAAGAGCTCTCGCTATTTCAGGATGGCCATTCATACACGCATAATGTAAAGGTCTAAGCTGATCACTATTTTCAGCATTAACATCTAACCGTTTTTCAATAAGAACGTTTACTATGCCTGGGTAGCTATTCTCTGCTGCTAAGTGTAAAGGCGTATTAAGTTTATCTGTTTTAGTATTAAGATCTGCTCCATTTGCAATTAAAGTGTTGACTATATCTAAATAGCCTTGCTGCGATGCAAAACTTAAAGGTGTAAAGCCTAGAATAGCCTTATGATTCACATCTGCTCCATTTGCAATGAAAAAATTAACCATTTCTAAGCGATTTTTTGCAATTGCAAAATACAATGGTGTAAAGCGGTTATATTTAATCTCTGAGTTAATGTCTAAACCTTCTGCTAACAAAGCGTTGACTAAATCCAACTGACTATTTCCTGCTGCTAAATGAAGCGGTGTAAAACCACGATGTTTCTGAGCTTTATCATCTACGTTTAAGAATTCTATGGGAAATCGCAGCTGATTCCGATTATTAGCTGTTCTATTAGTAAACATAAAAACCTCCTATTTAAGAGAGATTTATGCTAAACATAGCACCTATAAGTTTTTAAGCAAGATAAATTTTCTTCTTCGAAATTCTTAAAAGCCTTTTATTAATACGTGGAAAATTCTGTTGTGCTTTTTCAGAAAACAAGATATACTAAACTAGGTGCAGAAGGTTTTGAACAGGGATTTTAATAAATCAATATTTCAGGCACTTGGTAACTTTTAGTTCTGCACCAGATGAGGTTATCGATAGTTTTTGTGGGGGTAATTAGTTGTGCATGCAAGGGATAAAAAGTCTAATGGTCAGCAACCTGGTCCTTCAAGACAAATAGAACAATCTACTAACGTATCAGGAGAATTACAAGAGCCTAAATTTAATAAAGAACAGAAGTCTTGGCAAATTTGTGTTCCTAGGAATAGTGATTGCTTGTTCTTAGCTGTTATGTTGTCTTACTTAATTCCTGTAGAAAATAACCGTGACGATTTTCGGGATAGGTTTGAAAGGTTATTTGGGCATACCATTAATATGGATAAAATGAGAGATTTAATCCAAAGCTATAATCCTTTTTTAGATGCAGAGGCTTATTATGATAAAATACCAAGGGATTTGCTTCAACAGTTCCGTAACCGTGTTGGTGTTAGTAGTCCTAATGCTTGGGGTAGCAATAACGAAGTAGAAGGAATAAGTAGAGTGTTAAAGTGCAAGATTCGTCTATTTTACGGTACTGGTTCGAATGATTATAATGATATTTCTGTTCGTTATAGAAAGGATAAAGTACCTGAGTTAGAATTATTTTATGACATAGCTGCTGCAAGGGGGAGCAGAGATGGTAACTACTACAGTTTTAATTTGGAAAAGGATGTAGGCGATGGATACAGACAATTATTTAAAGTAGATAAGCTGCTAAAAGCGTTTGTAGAAAAGTTTATTAAGCATTTTGAAAAAAAGTTAACTGATTATTCTGATGAGATAGGCCTAGAAGGAAAAACAAAAAATATAGGTAAAATTGCAAAAAAGATTAAAACTGGTGCAGCAATATTTAGGAGTGTACCATATGTAGGTAGGCAAGTTAGCACGTTAATAAGTCTTCCTGCAACTTACATGGGCAAAAAGTATCATAGAAATAAAGCTAAGAAAATTTATTCAGCAGTTGGCAAAAATAGAATTTCTGGTAAAGATTTAAGGAAAGTATTAGTGGGAGCTGCGTCTGATATTTTTCAAAAGTTTGAAAGCCAGTTTTTGAAAGTAACTACCGATGAAGGCGTGGAAAGAGCGGTTATTAAATTGGCAGAGGATGCTGTGGGTAGAATTATGAATTACATTAAAATCAATGCAGATAGAGTAGATGGGGGAATAGTGGAAATATCCAGCTCTTTTATAACTGAAGGTGTGATTTTAGGTGATTCAAAAGAAGGGATGAGAGCTACATTTACACTAAAAGTGTTACAGGATTCTGGTATTCCTAAAATGCCTAAATCTGGACGTACAGTAAAAGATGAGAACAGTAGTGAGGAGTGGAAAACTTCAGAATTATATGAAAAGACAGGAGTAGTGAAAGTAGAAGATAATATTACTAAGTACTATGAGAAGAAAGACAGCAATACTGAAAAATATGGTTATCGGCTTCCTTTTGTATGGGAATTGGAAAGATGGGAAGAATTAAAGAGAGAGTATAATGTTAGTAAAATACCTCCCAGAGAAGAGTATAAATATGTTCTAAAGTCAGAGGAGATAAAGGAAAAATTAAAGAATATATTAGATGAGATTAACGAAAAAGATCCGATTTTACAATTAGGTCGAATAGAAAAAAAAGTGGAAAGAGAAAATGAAGGAATAGATGAACTAAAAGTAGGACAAGGAACGATTCTAGATAAAATAGAAGCACTACCTGCAAAAATTGCAGGAGCGAGTAATCAGCAAATCAAAGATAGAGGGCCAGTTTGGTTTAATATGAGAGAATCAGTAAGATCGTTCACTGGAAGAGTAGGTGTGTTAGAAGATTTGCGCAAGAAATTACAAAATGAAGATGAACGAGCAGCAATATCACAAGCTGTTGCTGTTACTGGGTTGGGAGGAATGGGCAAAACTGAATTGGCTAGAAGATATGCTAAAGAACATATTAAGGACTATGATGGCAATGTTATATGGATGGATTCTGAAACTCAAGAGAGTTTAAGAGGATCGTTCAAAGAATTAGCTAAAAATTTGAATATTTCTACCACAGAAGAAGTAGGTAGAAATATTCAAGAAAGAAGTGTTAAATCTATTGTTAAAGATGTGTATGACCGCTTTGGTAATGTAAAAAGTCTTTTTATTTTTGATAACGCTGAAGAGTATGAGAATATTAAAGAATTTTTACCACACTCTTTACATCCTGATAATAACAAGCCCTACATTTTAATCACTTCTCGTAACCGGAAGTGGGAAGTAGGAGAAGAGGGAAAAATAGAAGCAATACCATTAGGGGAGTTTGATCCAGAAGAAGCTGAACAATTTGTTAAAGGTTTCCTAGAAATAAAAGAGGATTCACAAAAGGAAAGCATAAAGGCACTAACGAAAGAATTACAGTATTTTCCATTAGCTTTGAGGCAAGCAGTTGTGTATATTAAGCGAGAAAATGAAAAGTCAAGCAAAAGAGGGGGTGAGAGATTTAAGATAAGTGACTATTTGAAAAAATATCAAGAACAAGTGGATGAGTTACTTGGTGAAGGTTGTTACGAAAATAGTGATCGTTATACTAAAACAGTTTTAACAACTTGGGTAACCACGTTAAAAAAGATAGCAGAAAATCAAAAATATGGAGGGCAAGCTATAGATATTTTGAATATCATGGCTTATTTTGCTCCTGATAAGTTAATACTAAAAGAACTTTTTTCAATGCCAGGAACAGATGAGAGGTGGGATGCTGTTGAGCTACTTGACCAATATTCAATGATTGATTTAAAAAACGGTGTGTCGGATATTCATAGGCTAGTACAGCAAGTAGCAAGGCTAAGGTTAAAAAATGGAAATAAAGATGAAGGAGTTTTAAAAGAAGCCCTAAAATTAACAAATAGTGGTAATATATCAGAAAAAAGTATAGGACATGTTATTTCTGTTTGGAGCTATGCAAGTAAGTATAATAAATTAATCGATGATTTTTATTTTAATCCTAACTCTATCTACGGCTATAATTGTGCTACTCCTCTACATCTGCTTGCTGAAAGTGGTAATCATGAAGCAGTGAGGACTATACTAGAACGTATAGAGGTAGAACATCCAAATAAGTTTCATGAGGTTATTAATGCTAAGGACAAGTATAACAGGGTTCCTTTATACATGGCTGCTGAAAATGGTCACGTAGGTGTTGTTAAACTTCTTGTAGATAGGGGAGCAAAAATTGATACTAAGTCTAGTATTGCTTACGATTCCTTAAGTACAAAAAAGGCCTCAGGCTGGACATCATTGCACATTGCTGCTTTTAATGGCTACCTAGATATCGTTAAAATTCTTGTCGGTAAGGACGAAACACTGGTTAATATTAATGATAGTACTGGTAGAACACCAGCAGTCTTGGCTGCTTCCAGTGGCCAGGTAGATATTGTTGAATTTCTAAAGCCTGGAGATAACGTATATTTATTACATGCTAAGTTTTGCGCTGCTAGAAAAAGTGGCAACTTAGAAGATTTAAAGAATTTTCTAGAAGGTCTTGAAGAGGAAACCCAACTAAAGGATATAGTAGATTTGAAACTGGGAGAATGGGCTCCTTTGCATTTGGCTGGATTTGCTAATTGGCTAGAGATTGCAGAAATTCTTATAAGGAATGGGGCCAAAGTTAGAGATACTGAAAATAGCTTCACACCATTACACTCTGCCTCTTCCAACGGTCATTTAGATGTAGTAGAACTTCTTATAGAAAATGGAGCAGATCCTAAAGATATTAACAAAGATGGTTGGACATCGTTGCATGCTGCTGCTCAAAATGGTAGACTGAGGGTTATTAAGTATTTTATAGATGATCTTAAAAATGAAAAAAGCATCAATGTAAATATCACTGATAAAAAAGGTGATACACCTTTGCATACAGCTGCCTTTCATGGGAAACTTGATGCCGTTAAATTTCTTTTAGAGAGAGAAGCAAATATTAACGCTGTTGACATATTAGGAGCAACACCTTTATTTTCTGCTGCTTTAGATAATAACCGCGAAGTTTTTGAATTCTTGCTAAACAAAGGTGCCAAAGTGATTGATACTACTGATAATAAGACACTTATTGGCAGGCTTAACTTTTCAGTGTTGCACATTGCTGCTGCATACAATGATAAGAAAATAATTGAAGATTTAATAGATAAAGGTGTAGATAAGGATATTGGTGGAAATGTTAGCCTAACCCCATTACACCTTGCTGCATTTTTTGGTAGTTCAGAAGCTGTTAAATGTTTAATTGAAAGAGGCGCTGATACTAAAGCTTGTGTAAAGCTCTCTGAGGTTATAAAGGCCCTTAAAGATACAGAAAAGGATAATGCTTTGAGAGTTTCTAGTATGCATGGAGTTGTTAAGAGATTGATTAGTTTTAGTAGTTATTTTACAAGTCACATAAAGTTAACACCAGGCCTTATCTGTGAAATATTTAACTGTTCTGATAAAGATTTGTTTGGTGAGAGGCAAATAGGACCCTTAAGTAAAATTGTAAAATGGATTTTCAATCTCGGTCTTGTACGGAAGCAAGTTGATAACTTAAAGATATATGTAGAGCAGAGGAAAAATCCATGTTTAAATCATCCTATAGATGCAGCATTTTTTACAGGAGAAGGTGTTGGTGTTAATGCTAGAGATGGTGATGGAAATACTGCTCTGCATTTAGCTGTTAAAGAGGGTAATGTTGAGTTAGTGGAGTATCTAATTCTAATAAATGAGAAAAAAGCAAATCCTAATGTTCAAGATAACAATAAAAAGACCCCTTTAGATTTAGCTCAAGAGAAACTGGCTCAAGATCAAGAGAATGATGACCTAAAAAAAATTGTAGATATTTTGAATCAACAGATACAATCTCCTGGTACTAGTCAATCAGGAAACCAATTACCAGAAACTACTGATGGTACAAATGATAACCCTGAAACTTGTTTAAGTGGTGTGATAGTAGACAACCAGCTGAAAAGATCTCAAGCTTTTTAAGCAAATTCTTCCTGAAGTTGTTTTATTTCATCCACCGAAAGGCCGGCAATCTGAGCGATAACATCTATAGAAACACCGGCCTTAAGTGAGTTTTTGACTACAGCTATTTTAGCTTTCATTTCACCTTTTTCTTCACCGATTTGGATGCCTTCGTCTCCAGCATCATCAAGTTTTTGAGCGAGTGTTCATCACGAATACGTTTACCAACCGACTCCAGAACGAGAAGCCCTCACACTTGCTATCTTGTGTTGCTGAAAAATGGTAATTTGTTTGGAAACAATGTAATAAAACCCTTTTATCAGATGGTTGATTTCAACCTTGTTTGCACTTTGCTGCAGGCTTTTTTACTACCGATTTCTTCATTTACTACAGCTTAACTTTTCTCACCATTTCTTTTTGACAAAGCCAAAATTTGTAATCCAAAAAAAATTATTGCGTGCCAAAACCATCTGTGCTATGTACACTGAATTTTACATAATTTAGTAACAACTTTATAGTGTAAAGAAAGATTAATATTATTGGAGGGTTTATGAGAGAAGTTGATCGTGAGTTATTTAATGCTGCAAGGCAAGGTAATCTCAGTAAGGTTCAAGAGTGTATTGAGGGAGAGGCTGACATCAATGCTGAGCATCCAGATACCTCAAGTACTCATCACAAACAAGCTGAAACCATGTTATCTGCTGTGGTATCAAAAGCAAGAAGTGAACTTCATCAAGAGGACTCTTTTTCGGGTCAGCTTCAGAATTCGCTTGCAGGTTGGACTAAGTGCTCTAAGAACCTGTTTAAAATCTTCGTAATAGGAGAGAAATGAAGGAGAGAACAATCATCTGTAAGCTAGT
>JAITUS010000083.1 GCA_031286185.1 Rickettsiales bacterium | reverse complement strand
TGATTCCGGCTACACAGGAGAAAATTTTGCAACACAAATAAAAGCTATCATTGGTGCAACTGTTGAAGTAATAAAGCGAAGTGAGTTACACACTTTCGTCGTATTGCCAAAAAGATGGGCTGTTGAGAGATTTTTGCTTGGTTAGAAAAATGCAGACGATTGTGGAAAAATTGCGAGCGGAAACTCAACACTAGCTTACAGATGATCGTTCTCTCCTTCATTTCTCTCCTATTACGAAGATTTTAAACAGGTTCTCAGACCAACACTTGACCTGGAATCCAGGAGTTTTTAAACTGAATTCTATACGGTGCTGAAAATGATAGGAAATTTAAGCGGAATAGTTGACGAAGTCCACAGCGATCATATAATCCTGAATGTAAATGATGTTGGCTATATAGTATACCTTTCAGCCAAAGCCTTAAATGCATGCTCCACTGGAAGTAAAATCAAATTGCTTATTGAAACCTATGCAAATAATAGAGAAAACATTACTCAGCTATATGGTTTCATAAGCAGAGAAGAGCAGCAGTGTCTGCGCTTACTTGTTAAAGTAAGCGGCGTTAGCTATAAAACTGCGATGTCAATTTTGAGTAAATTAACCCCAGAGCAGTTGTTTTTGGCAATTATGAATGAAGATAAAGTAACACTTAAGATAAACGGACTTGGCCTGAAACTCATTAATCGAATTATTACAGAACTGAGTGGCAAAGTGAGTAAATTAGAAATAAATAACAGCAATTTCCATCCAATTAAAGAGGACGCTGTTTCAGCTTTGATCAACCTCGGGTATGAAAAAATGAGGGCTTATGATACAATAAAAAAAATACAGGATGAGTCGCCAAACCTGGACACTAAGGAGATTATTCGCATGGCACTTAAGGAGCTTTCAACATTATGAAGTCAATATCATGTGGCAAAGAATATGCTGAAGATGCGCGTAATGTGAACATCAGGCCTGAACAACTTGATGATTTTGTCGGGCAAAAAGATTTAATACAAAATTTAAAAGTATTTATAAATGCTGCAAAGACGAGAACTGAAGCTTTGGATCATGTTTTACTACATGGTCCTCCAGGGCTTGGCAAAACAACCTTAGCACAAATTGTCTCTAAGGAGTTAAGGGTTAGCTTTCGCGCAACTTCTGGTCCTTTACTTAATAAAGCTGGAGATTTAGCTGCAGTGCTCACCACTTTAAATGCAAAAGACGTCTTATTTATTGATGAAATCCATAGATTAAATCGCAGCATTGAAGAAGTCTTATATACCGCCATGGAAGATTTTTGCCTAGACATACTGGTAGGCGAAGGCCCATCTACTCGCACTTTAAGGATAGATTTACCACCATTTACGTTGATTGGAGCAACAACGCGGCTTGGACTGATTTCTGCACCGCTGAGGGATCGTTTTGGCATCCCTTTGCACCTTGAATTTTATTCTTTTGAGGAACTGGTTGATATTATAAAAAGAGGTGCAAGAGTTTTTTCTGCCGAAATCGAAGAGGGTGCCATACGGGAAATTGCCTGCCGTGCACGCGGCACTCCAAGAATTGCTTTGAGGTTACTCAGAAGAATAAGAGATTTTGTTGAAGCGGAAGATGATAAAAAAATTACCTACGAAATTGCTGACTCTGCACTATCAAAATTGGGCATAGATAAGATGGGATTAAATAAATTAGATATGGATTATCTAAGATTTTTATTCAACACCTCAGGACCTGTTGGAATTGACACCATATCTATTGCGCTATCTGAGGATGCTGGCAATATTGAAGAAACAGTAGAACCTTATTTAATAAAAATCAGTTTTGTAAAGCGCACACCAAGAGGACGTGTTTTAACCGATCAAGCAAAGGAGTATTGGGGTCTTCGATATTGACACAAACGCAACTACAAAAAGCTCTGAATCAGTCAAAGTTTTGCAGCAGCCTTCGACAGGTGTGACAGATGTCGATATATCACAACAACATCAAGCTCCGGCTGTTCAAGCCAAGTAGGTAAAGGTGAAATTTCATACCAAATCCCAATGGTAAATTAAAAAGCTTCCCTACGATTAGAGGTTTAGCGAATTTATTATGTATCTTGTTTGACTTTCCGATAACGAAAGTTGGTGTAACCTTCATGCTTAAGAAATTTACTAAATGAGAAAAAAAGGCAAAAAAAAGCCCTGGCTAATATCTATTTTAAAACATTGGCGTTTTTTATGCCTTAAACGCTGCAATTTAGCTGCTTTTAAACTACAACTAACCTTGGCTTAAACGTTAAGAAATTTACTAAGCAGAAAAAGGCAAAAGAAACCCCGTGGTAGAAGTTGCTCATTCTCTAATCCTGCAAATTGGCGTACTATACTGTCTTAAACGACTTATAAGCACGTTTCAGCTTGTATAGGGAAAAACCTAGAAGTCTAGGTGAAATTAATAACGACATAAGGTGCACATAGTGCAAAAAATTAAACATAAGACGCCAACTACGTGATACTTTCGTTGTTTAATCTGCACAGATTGAAGCTAAATGAATAGCTCCAACCCTATGATTAAGGGTGATGGCGAAGGTTGTCAAGTAGTTTTTTCGTCTCTATTGGGTGACATTATAACTTTTTTCCACTGTCGTCTGTCCGCTTTCTGTGTAGTGGAATTGGTATCAGTATAAGTTGCTTGCAAATGTAAGTAACTTATACTTCTATGATGAACAATACAATACTACCAAGAAATTTCTACGAGCGGCCGACCTTAACTGTAGCTGGAGAGTTATTGGGAAAAGTCCTCAAATTTTCCAACTTTAGCGGAATAATAACTGAAGTTGAAGCCTATATAGGAATAGATGATCCAGCTTGTCATGCAGCACGAGGCTATACTGATCGAACCTCGGTAATGTTTGGTATGCCGGGGTTTTCGTACGTATACTTTATATATGGAATGTATTACTGTTTAAACATCGTAACAGAAGCAGAAGGGTTTCCAGCAGCAGTATTGATAAGGGGATTGAAGCTTATCGAATTGCTTGAGGCAAATCTAGGTGGACCAGGAATACTGTGCAAAAGGTTGAATATTACCAAAGAACACAACAAACAAGACCTCACTATAAACCACGAATTTTGTGTTTACGAATCTCACCTAAAACCAGATTATATTTGCACCCCAAGAATCGGAATTAGTAAAGGTAAAGAGAAATTTTGGCGATTTAAGGTTTTCTAACTTTGATGTTATTCCCGTGCGCAGCACGAGAATAACATGCAAAATGCTTTAGTGGAACTTAACAAGTTTATCTATAGTCTTAGTAATGATTCTTGGAGTATCTGGAGAAACTTTCGAATTAAGCCTATTTAGTTGCTCTATAGCAGACTCACTATTCTCGTTTTTTATAAAATCACATAGAATGTTTTCTATACCCTTAGTAATGTTTTCATACTTTCTCAAAGGATGATTGTGTGGATATCTATTAATGGTTTTGATGCTAGAATACTCAACAAAAGCTTGATCCTTAAAAGCAAGTTGTCTCAATTTCTCTTTAAGTTTTGCTTCTTCCTCTTGTGCTAAAAGGCTAGATTTTATCAGTGATTTTATAACCGAATTTATAGCCTGATGTACCTCAGAATGCACTACAACATTAATAGTATTTTCTTTTACTATGCAATTATAAATGCTTTTCTCGCTCTTTAGCAACTCTATGAACATTCTGCTATTTTGAGAACTTAGCTCCAAATCCTTTTCACTCATAGGAGTTATTATGAAGGTGTTCTTATTTACTCTAATGTTATACTGTGGAGAGCCCTCAAAAAGGGAAAACGCTGTATCCTTAGATTCAAGTGCATTATTGTATGCAGAAAAGAGAGTGTGTGCTATAACGTTGCTTGGCACCTTCATTCCATGTTTACTCAAGTGATGTAATACATTTTCAACATCATGATACGTAAAGCCTGAACTTTTCAGTAAATCAACACCCTCCACGTTGTTGTGTTGTTTATACTCTATTCTCACCTCCTCTGTAAAAAGTGTTTTTGCTGCTATGTGCTTATCAAGTACTGTAAAAATTTTGATGAAATTCTCTAAATCTTGTTTGTCGATTAGTTCAATACTAATTAAGTCCTTGCTAACAATTGAAATATTTTGTGTCATTTTCGCTCACTAAAAAACTAACTAAATGAATTGTATTTTTAATCCATTAAAGTTTGTTTAAAGTGAGCATACCAGCCCTTCATTCGTGCATTACATGACAGTAAAAGTAAGGAAAATCACATAAAATCATCATGTGATGCTACACATTCTTCATATTCATCATTGCTGCTCGGGTAAGTTGTTACATCAGTTTTATCATAATTGCTACTTAATATATCATCTAACTTTCCTTCTCTTTCAAGGCCCATCAATTTGTCACATCCAGTAATATGATGTATATAATTGCCATTTTCATCAGTAATAAAAATTTGCGGAATTGTTCTAACGTTATATTTTGACTTTATGTCATTAAACAAATCCGGGCTTTTAAGCACATCAATTTCTTCATATTCCACACCTTTTCCATCCAGCAACTCCTTTGCTCTCTTACAGAACGGACAGTACTGCTTTACATATATTACAACCTTTCCTTTAATATTTTTCATGATTTACCTCCGTAGTTTATAAAATATAATTATTATATATAGAAATATATATAAGATATCAAATTGTATGAAAATTATTTATAATTGTAAGCAGGAGATAGAAAATAACGTAGCATTAACCTTTGGAAATTTTGATGGCGTTCATTTAGGACATGAACTTGCAATTTCTACTCTAAAGAAAGTAGCGCAAGAAAGAGGATTACCCTCTGCAATTTTAACTTTTGAGCCCCACCCATCAACAGTCTTATTTGGCAGAAACAACTTTAGATTGATAAACCAAGAACGAAAAAAGGAACTGATTAGCAGCTATAGCATAGATTACTTATATATTATCAATTTTAATGAAGGTTTTTCTCAAATCAGCTGCAATGGCTTCATTAGTAAGATCTTGATAGGCAAATATAGCGCTAAATACATAGTCGTTGGAGAAAGTTGTACTTTTGGTCACAAACGATTGGGTAATACATCGACCCTAAGGGAACATTCCGAAACGTATGGATATTCCTTAACTGAATTAGAACCATTGATAATCGATGGAGAAATTTGCTCTTCTTCTTCAATAAGAGAGTATTTACAGAAGGGCGAAATAGAGATTGCTAATAAATTGCTCGGCAGACCTTATCAAGTCTCTGGTATTGTAACAAAAGGTGCATGTAGAGGTAGAGAAATAGGATTTCCAACTATAAACATTCCGATAGAAGACTGCATGATAAAACCTAAGTTTGGTACATATTATGCTAAGGCGGCATTTTCTGACAATAATCCAAATTGGCTATACGGAGTAGTCAACATTGGTATGAGACCTACGTTTAAGGATTTGAAAAAGCCCATAGTAGAAATGCACATATTCGATTTTAATAAAGATGTATACGACTGTAAGGTTAATATACAACTTTTAAAATTTATCAGGTCGGAAAAAAGATTTCATAGTATTGACGAATTAACAAAACAGATAAATTATGATATACTTGAGGCTTATCAGTTGAGGACAAATTTATGAAAAAACTATGCTTAATTGTTATACTAGTTATAGTATTAACTGATCAGATGAGCAAATTGTACATAAACTCATTAATTGATGAAGGAGAGTCAATCGAAGTTGCTAGCTTTATAAAGCTAGTTGAAGTATGGAATTCGGGAATTAGTTTTGGAATGTTTAGCGCTTTACCATATAGCGATCTCTTTTTTTCAACATTTTCAACACTAATAATTAGCATACTCGCATACTTGATATACAAATCTAGCGATAAATTAACTTGTTTTGGTTTTTCTTTGATGATTGGTGGGGCAATCGGTAATGTAGTTGACAGGATCTACTGGGGAGCTGTATATGATTTCATATATTTTCATATTGGCAGTTGGTACTGGCCAGCTTTCAATCTAGCAGATATATATATAGCTTGCGGGATGTTTGTATTGCTGTATAAGTGGTACATATATGACAGACTCATTTCTAAACAAAATGAGGAATAAAATTGTTGTTTCGAATTCAATTGTATCAGGTTAGGACAATGCTCCACAGATTTTTCAGTTTCTTTATATTACCTTTATTGTTTTTCACTCATCCAATCTCTCTAAAAGCTGCAAATATAGAACACGGTATAAAGCACGCTAAACTCAGTAATGGGCTAAATATCTATGTTGTACCTAATCATCGGATTCCAGCTGTTTTTCATGCAGTAATATATAAAGTTGGGGGAATGGATGATCCAATCGGCAAAGCAGGATTAGCTCACTACTTTGAGCATTTAATGTTTGAAACTACAGGAAAATTTAAAGACATAGAATCGACTATGAGTAGCATTGGAGCGCAATTTAACGCACTTACCACTAGAGAATATACCTGTTACTACGAATTAGTCTTCAAGAGCGACTTACCACTAGCAATGGAAGTTGAAGCAGATAGAATGGGCAACTTTAATGTTACTCAAGACAAAATAGATAGGGAAAAAAATATTGTATTAGAAGAAAGGAAGATGAGGTTTGATAATAATCCTAACAATTTGCTATGGGAAGAAATGAATAGTGCATTTTACCGTACTGGCTACGGCAGATCTGTTATTGGCTGGGAAAGCGACATTAGAACTTATAATCAAGATGATATAATGAGGTTTCATGACAACTATTACCACCCAAACAACGCAATACTGCTGGTTGTTGGTGATGTGGAATTCGATGAAATAGTGGAATTAGCAGGAGAAAAATATGGGGAAATTAAAGCTAAGCCTACAATTAGGCATTACCCAAATCAGGATCCAGCACATAATGCAGATCTATCGGTAACTTTAGAAAGCACTGAAGTAAAAGAACCGGTTTTGTATTTTCGTTATCGTGTTCCTTTATTCAAGAACATGGATGAAACCTCCGCTGTTAACTTGGCAGTTGAAGTGTTAGGGGGTGGCAAATCTAGTAAACTATATAAAGATTTGGTTCTGGATAAAAGTGTGGCAGTATCAGTATCTACTTATTATGGTAGTTTAGCCTTTAGTGATAGCTACATTGATATTGAGGTAACTCCAAAAAGCGGAATGAAGTTGAACGTTATTGAAAGAGAGCTAGATAATGCTATTAATAACTTTATCTTTGAAGGAATAACGAATGAGGAGTTGCAAAGTGCAAAGTCTAAATACAAAGCAGCACAGTTTGATAAGCTATCTGACTTAACTAGTATAGCAATGTTTTACATACCACATCTAGCACTTGATGTTCCACTTGATGAGATAGATATTTCATATAGTAAAATCAATGATGTTAATTTAGAGAATGTAAATAACAAAATTCGCACTATCTTTTCTACTAACAAATTAGTCGGTTATTTGCTACCAAAAGGAGGTAATAATGAAGATAAGTAAACTTGTATTTATACTTTTTTTCTGTCTAGGCTTTAACTTACAAGCAAGTGGTAACCTAAATATAGAGGAGGTTACTATCCGTAAAGGATTTAAGTTTTTATTTGTTGAAAATTGCGATTTACCAAAAGTTTCACTGAATATATCGTTCAAGGATGCAGGCTACGCGTATGAGAACGCGGAAAAACAGGGGCTTACTTGGGTTACTTCTCTTGTAATTCAAGAAGGGGCAGGAAAAAATGATGCCAAAGATTTTGCGAAAAAGCTTGAAGATAAAGGGATTAGTTTAGATTTTATTGCCGATTTAGAAGCATTTAGGGTTTCATTAAATACTCTGTCTGAGAATTTAGAGGATGCAGTTTCGTTACTAAGTGACGCTATAATGCGTCCTAAAGTTGACCCTGAAGGGTTGAATAGAGTTTTCGAAAAGGCAAAAGTTACTTTTAATAATCTTGAAAAAAATCCTTATTTTGTTGCTAGAAAAGAACTAGAGACGTTGTTGTTTAAAAAACATCCTTACTCAAAAAGTAGATATGGAACTCTTGATACTGTAATGAGCATTACTAGAGATGATGTTTTAACATACATAAAGCGCAATTTTGCTAAAGACAACATGGTTATCAGTGTTGTTGGTTGTGCAACAAAGGAAGAAATTAGTACGCTACTGGATAAATATTTATCTAAATTACCATCAAAAAGATCAAAAGTTAAAAAAATACCTATAAAAAATGATTTTGGTCCTGCAGAAAGTAAGAACATTTTTATGGATATACCACAGAGTGTCATAATTTTTGCTCAGAAAGGTATGGCATATGAAGACCCCAATTATTATAACGCTAGTGTCTTAATTGATGCGCTTGGCGGCATGGGGCTAAATTCAATACTAGTGAAAGAATTGAGACAAAATCTGGGTATTACTTATGGTATTAGTGCAAGCATTATTCCCAAAAAACATGGAAGTGCTATATTTGGATTTATGAGTACTGATAGTTCTACTGCTAGCAAAGCTATATCAGCGGTAAAAGACGTATTGAGTAAGGTAAAAAAAGAGGGAATTGACGAACAATTGTTCAAGGGTGCAAAAACCAGTTTAGTAAGTAACCTTGTCTTTTTTCTATCCAATAATACAAATACAGCAATACTGCTGGATGATATACAGATAAATGATCGTGATGTTAATTGTATAAATAATTATACGAATGTCATTAATGACGTTAAATTAGAGGAAGTAAACAAATTGGCAAGTTCTTTACTAGATCCTGAAAATTTATTTTTTGTTGAAGTTGGCAGAAATGCTCAAAGTAAATAATCACTATAATATGAATAAATTTTTAACTATATTTCTTCGCAATTTTAAGTATATAGCTAATTTCAACGTTTAGGTGAAAAACAATACGAAAGGTACTACAAAAAGGAACAAAAGAGCTCCGATTACTTTATTAAATCCTTTGATAACAATATTTTCTGCTATCAACACAGGCATACTGGTGATTGTTAAGTTGATCTATATCACAAGTCAACAAATAGGCATGGTAGGTATAATGCTCGGTAATATTGGTGCAGGTGTTTTTTTAGCTCAACGTCCCTGATATCAAGTTTATACTCTTTTTTTAACTATTTTAGAGAAAAGAGCCTATATAAAAAGTTTAACTACGAGAAGACATTAGAAGCAAAAAGAAAGGATAATCATAGAATTCAAGGCATCTGTCTAAACATTCTGTGTGATATATTATTTTTAACTGGTGCCGCAGTTTCTATTGCTTTATTTAGCAATCCCGTAGCTCTTTTTGTTACTGCACCTCTTATTACGTTGGGTTGTGTAGTGATGGTTGGTAACATAACTAACTCCGTTTACCGTCAAGTTAAAGACTTTAAAAATCATCTTTCACAATTTTCAAAAGAGGAACAGAAAGAGCTGTACACAGAGATGAAAAAAGAAATAAACTCATCACGTCTTTATAAAATTATGGCAAAAGTCCTACCTGAAACGGTAGTATTAGCAAAACTGCATGCTAATGCGGAGAATAAAGAAAGGCGGAAAGAGGTTCAGCATTTAAAGGAAATGCTGAAAGAAAGCAATCGAAAACTAACTGATAGTGATATAGCTGATAAAAATAGCAAAACTATTAAAATGAAAAAAGAAAAACATATTGAACAAAGAAGTTCCAACTCTAAAGTTCCAACACACCTTTCTTTAGGTAAAAATGTGGTTGAAGAAAGAGAAAAGGAAGCAATACTTCACGGTCCCTCTAGTTTGCTATCTTAGCTGCTATTAACCTCACTGCTTCCATGTAGCACTTATGTTCCTCAGCTAGAATACGTTCTGAGAGGCTTTGAATGTTATCGTTTGGTAACACTGGCACAGCAGCTTGAACGATTATGGCTCCAGCATCAACTTCAGGAGTGATGTAATGTACAGTACAACCTGTAATTTTTACACCTGCTTTCAGAGCTTGCTCTTGAGCATTGAGGCCCTTAAAGGCTGGAAGTAAAGAGGGATGAATATTTATAACCTTGTTATGCCATTTACTCAGAAAGTCAGCTTTTAGAATTCTCATAAACCCTGCAAGGCAAACCAAATCAACCTTATGTTGCACGAGTATTTCGTGAATTTTATTAGCATCAAGTGGTTTACTTTCAACAACAAATGCTGAAATTCCTGCTTGCTTTGCTATTTTCAGGCCAGCAGCCTCACTATTATCTGTGATAACACACACAACTTCTGCAGGAAAACTGCGATCTTGACATGCTTTTATCAATGACTGCATGTTTGATCCTCTACCTGAAATGAGTATTCCGAGCTTTATTTTTTTCATTGTAGCACAGTTAATTTAGTGTGAAATTTAATATTAACAAAACAGCTCAGAAGGAAAACCTATTTTATAGCGAAAAGGGTGCGTACAGCTTTTTCCGTTATAAGCAAACCTTCTAATTTGGGGTTTCGCTGGACAGCATTCAGCTAAAATTAGCTCTGATGTTGAAGCATCTGGGCAGGCCTACTAATATAGGCATACATTTTTGTAATCGCGTTATTATTTATTTAACAAAGTATTAGTATAATCTATTCACTGGATTAAACAGAGAAAATTGAATGAGCAAATTACCATACAATGCAAAAATAAGTAAATCTCAGGTTACTCAGTGGGAAGTAATAAAAAATTGTGAATATGCTGATAATTGCCTGTCAAAAATAGTAAATCTATACGTCGTTAAAATGGCTCGGCTGTCAGATTTTTATGCGAGTGATGAACCTGAAATCAACACCATCCTGGCAAGAATAAGTGTGACAAGTGAGAATGTATTTTTAAATAAGGCTACTGTTATTGAAATTATGGAAGATATTTTTTCACATAAATTCAACAGTAAGAAGAAAAACAACATATCAAGGTTAGAAGATTTGTACAATCATTTATGCTCTGTTGTTGGCAATAGCCTTCCAAAAGAAATGCTTGAAAGCCTAGTAAGAGAATATAAGGATGCTGTTAACTTATTTAAGGCAATTACCTGATTGAACGCAGCGTTTCCAAGACTCTATTCTCCATTTCGGAAACGCCGCTTTCAAGACTTTTATCTATCAAATATATGGTAGACAGGTAAGTTTGCCGTTTTCTTACAACATTGATAGTTAAAGTGCCAGGAGTGATCGTGACTGAGTTTGCAAACAATGTGATGCTTTCGTCGTTATGTCCTTTACATTTCTTTAGGATGGTAATTGGTTTAAGTTTAAGCTCGGTCTGTAGCACTTTTTTTGTTACATAGATACTTGACAGAATGACTTGGTATATCAACCATGGTATATAACTTACCAGCAACTTACAAAATGACAATCTACTCGTGCCATTTAGGATTTGACTGAAGGCGCTTTCAGCATCTATCAATCGTTTAAAGATAAACAACGTGAATATAGAGGAAAATACCCCACAAAAAACAAAAAACGGTTCAAAATAACCAGACAATACAGTCCATAGGAAAAACAGTATTACAAAAGACAGAGAAAAAAACTTGATTTTTTGCCTAAGGTTCATGACCTGCAGTATAACTCAAGTGATTTTTTAAGGAAAGATAATAATGGTCCTACCCCTATAAATTTATATCCTGTGCTCTTAGAACCTGTTTAAAATCTCGAAGAGATGAGGTAAAATAAGCATAGATTAATAATGAGGTGTCTATGCGGAAAAGTTATCCAAGCAGTATAAGTCGAGAGCAATTTGAAAAAATC
>JAITUS010000029.1 GCA_031286185.1 Rickettsiales bacterium | reverse complement strand
CAAATTGCTCTCGACTTATACTGCTTGGATAACTTTTCCGCATAGACACCTCATTATTAATCTATGCTTATTTTACCTCATCTCTTCGAGATTTTAAACAGGTTCTCAGAAAGGTCAATACCTTATGGCAGCCAAGTTTGTCGCTTGAAGCTCCAGATACTTTAATGGGGATACCAGTGTATTAATCTGCTGATGTGCCACCTGCGCCAAGCAAGCTGCCGGTAATCGCAATAGCAGATTTTAAAAAGGCTTATAAGATCGTAGATAGCAGAGGGATGAGAATACTGAGAGACCCTTATACGAATAAACCTTATGTTAGGTTTTTTATCACTAAGCGTGTCGGCGAAGAGGTTGTGAATACCAGTGCTATTAAATTGCTAAAGGTTACAAGCTCAGACAAATACTAAAATATTCTCTAAAATAATTGACATATTATGCTTTTTGTGTAATTATTAAGTTAATTTGTTATTAATTTTAGGAGTAAGATATGTGGCAAAGCATAAAAAAGTTTTTTAAGTGGATTGCTGATCACACGGGAGTTTCATGGATTGCAAGAAAAATTTCATCAGGTTGGAATAGTGTTAAAAACTGGTGGTCTGGTAATAAGGTAAGTCAGGTAAGTAACGCTGATCCACCAAAAAATGAAACGCTAAAGGAATCTGGCCCTTCAGGTGTCATTTATGAAAAAGATGGTAAGCTAGTGTTGGCTCTATCGATAGAAACTGCACAAAAAGTTTTTGGTTCCACCAGTCTGGAAAGTATGAAAGAATATTGTGCAAAAATCAGACTTGGTGAAAGTGAGTGCTACATTGCCGGTTCTAAGCTTCCTGGTACTGATGATCAATCGTGTTCATTCCTTTTTTCTATAAATAAAGTAGCAAATTAGGATATTGAGCTTGATAACATAGCAAAAGCAAAAGAAAAGTTAGGTTTGAACAATACAACAAAAGAGGCTGAGGTAAATTATATACGTGCAGGATATTACGAATTTACGTCTAAGGTCATTACAAATAATGACACACCAAATTCAGGAACTACTAGTCCTATAGTGACATCAGCTGATGCCGGTGCTTATTATGGTAAGTAATATCAAATATTATACAGCTGAATCTTTGAAAAGGAGCATTTGAAAATGTTCTCCTTTTTTTCTTCATAGGAAAAGATTGACAGATTATAATTTTTATGTAATAATTGAGTTAATTTATTATTAACAGTGAGAGTAAAGTATGTGGGAAAAGATAAAGAATTTTTTTAGTGGATTGCTGATCATACTGGTATTTCATGGATTGCAAGAAAGATTTCATCAGGTTGGAAGTGGTTGTTTGGTGGTAGCAAAAGTCAAGCAAATGCTACTCAACAAAATGCATCACAGCAAGAGAGATCTCCGAATAATTAGGGACAGGAACCTGCTCAAACAAAAACTCTGGATGATCAAGTTGATCCTAGTCAACCAACACCAACAGCAGCACCAGATGAACCCCGAGGTCAAAATAATACAATAAAACCTATTAAACAGCACAAAAGGCGACCGTGTTATTTTGAGGTTACTAAGGATGGGTTACTGCTTGTTACAACAGATAAAGGCTACAAATTTCTTGCAGAAAAGTGCCAAAACACAAACCAAAACGATAAAGCGAGACTTGGAGAGTTTCGCGTATTTGTAAAATGTGACGGTGAAGATTTCTACATTACTGGTTCTTATAGCTTACAGCAAGATACAAATAATAAAAAGAAATCTCTACCCGTAAATTCAGTAAAGAGGCAAAATAGTAAGGGCTCTGAGTCGAGCGACCTATCAGAAATGATGTGTAAATTAGGCTTGGATGAGAACAGAAAATTTGTTGAAATAACTAGAGTATCGCAAAGTGCATTTGCTGAAAATAACTTGGGTGTACCAAGCTCAGCATTTAGCTCAGTAGACCTAGTGAACTTTAAGACTATCTCTGTAAACTGCTAATTACACGGAGCACCTCTTTGGGTGTTCCTTTTTTTCTTTCCTATATAAATAAAAATTAGATAGCATTATGAGTACGATTTTCTTTGTATTCTGATGATTTTCAATTCTATATTTCTTGGATTAAATTTTCTCTCCTTGTTACTCTTTCTCTATACCATCACAAAAAAGAATAGAGAACTGAGCGAGGAGAAAATAAAATCAGCAAATCTTGAAGGTAATTTATGTAAGTTAGAACGTGAGCTTCAGGAGACAAAGCAGGCTTTAACTAATAAAGACGAAGAAATAGTGTGTTTAAAAGTGAGCAATGCAGAGCTAGAAGTAACCCTGCAAAAAGAACGCGAGGAAAAGAAAAAAGAAATAGAACTATTGACAAAAGCTGAGGAGAGACTCACAAATGCTTTTAAAGCACTGTCTCTTGATGCTTTGCAGGCGAACAATAATAATTTTATGAATTTAGCAAAGGAAGTAATTGATGGTAAATTAAAAGAAACAGAAACCGATTTCAAAAAAAGACAAGCAACGATCAACGAAGTTGTAATTCCAATAAAAGAAAAATTAGAAAAATTTGATAGCGAAATACGCGAGCTGGAGAAGGAGAGGGTAGGGGCCTATGAAGGTTTAAAAGAGCAAATTGGTGCGTTAATGAATCAGACTTCTAGCCTTGCTAATGCTTTGAGGAAGCCTCACATTAGAGGAAAATGGGGCGAAATGCAGCTAAAAAGAGTGGTAGAAATGGCGGGGATGGTTGAGTACTGCGATTTTTTTACTCAGCTGTCAGTAGTTGATAAAAACGAGGATAATTTATTGCGCCCTGATTTGATAATCAAAATGCCATCTGGAAAACAAATAATAATAGATGCTAAGGTACCGCTTGATTCTTATCTTGATGCTATGTCACAAAACGATTTACAGATACAAAAAGAGAAATTAAAGAATCACTCTTTAACAATAAAAAAACATATAAATGATCTAGGCAAAAAAGAATATTGGAATCAATTTGAAAGTACGCCAGAGCTTGTGGTGCTTTTCCTCACAGGGGAGGGGGTTTTCAGTGCAGCACTGGAATATGAGCCCGCTTTGATAGAGATTGGGGTGGAAAAAAAAGTGATTATTGCAACACCGATCACTTTGATCGCACTGCTTAGGGCAATAGCGTATGGATGGAGACAGGAAATGATAGCCGAAAGTGCAAAAAAAATCAGTGAACTAGGCCATATTCTATACGAGCGCATCTGCACAATGGGTGAAAATTTTGATAATCTGCGCAGGAGCTTAAAAAGTGCTGTTGATCATTACAATAAAACTGCAGGTTCGCTTGAAGCAAGGGTGTTTCCTGCTGCCCGAGAATTCAACAAACTTGGTATACATGCAAAAAATAAAGAACTAAGCGCTGCAAAGGAACTGGAGTCTTTACCACGTAGCTTACATGCTGAGGAGTTGAAAGTGGATTAGGCTCTTACACGTAGAAATCTACATAGACCGACCTTTCTGTGGATCTGTGTTTCTGCTTTCCTCGACTCGCTTTGCAAAAGATGTTTCTTGTTTGCTCATATGCTGAAGTGGCTTGGCAATTTCGCGTACAGCGGCAATAACCGCAGTCAAAAACGCTTTTAGCAGTGCACCCAAAGCTCCACCAACTGCTTCCCTGCCGTATATACGAGCTTGCTTTTCATTATCGTCAGCAGTTTCTCCTGCTCTCCTTCTTGGATCCATTCTATGAGCAATAACTGAAAACAACACTTCCTTGATTGAAGACCTTATTCGTGCCTTTGCTTTGAGAACATCTTCGTCATGTGCTGTTTCATGTCCATGGCTTAAATGCTTAGCGTTCATTAGCTCCTTTTGTTGCTGGGCAAACATACCACTTAGTACTTCTTCCATTATTTGTTTTCTTCTCTTTTCCATAACTCTTTTCTTGGACTCTGATTTATCGCGAGTATGCTTTGTGGTTTCAAATTCCACGTCAATGTCTTCGGACGCTGCTTGACTATACAAGGTTTCTATGAGCCTATCTATACTTCGCTTTACTTGCATAGTTCTTTCGTAACTATCTAAATTATCGATTTCTTTGTCAATCTGGGTTAAAATATCCTCAAAAGCTTTTAAATAGTCTTGAACGTACTGCGTTATGTCTTTCTCTTTGGGCTGCTCTTCTTGATTTAGCTGATTTTCATTTTTCAAATTCCTCTCTCTTCTATCATCGTTATTTTCTTCACTGTTGTCACTTCCCTCTTTAAAAAGATAATTGTCATCCATAACTTAGTTAAAATTTCCACCAGTTACCATTGTATATGAAAAGATTAAATTAACATTGATGAAAGGTGGTTACAACTTCAGCACTGGCTAGAACCACAGTGAAGCTGTCAAAAGCAGCAGGGTCATAATACCTCTCATACAGCTCAACCGAACATCTAAGCCTTATCTTTTCCTTCGCATTAAAACTAATTTCATATTCGTTATTAGAGTTTAGCATAGCAGAATTACGCAACAATTCATCTGCTAATACAGAATCTAAAATTCCATTAATTTTTATTGTAATATGTCTGCTTCCAGCACAATCGAGCACTTTTCTCCAGCCAAAAGGAGAAATATCTCTTATCTCTTCTCTATTATTACGCAAAGTAAACCTTAAGTTTCGTATATTATTCAGCACAACAAAATTATTGTCATGATCTTTAATTTTTAGTTGCAACTTACTCATTGCCACCTCCTTTGATAAAAATGTCAAAATTAATTGTTGAATGTAAAATTTCATCGTGCTGATCCACAGCACAATTATTTTCCAAAATAGTCCCACTATCAAAACCTTCAATACTTTCAAGTATAAAGTTAATACGCTTCATAATGGAAAACATACTGTCTATATGATAAGTATATATGTCGCATGCAAATCTTGCCTTTGTAGCAAAATTGGACAGCATATGAAGGTTGCTATAACTTACTATGCTCAATTTTAGGTAAGGAATAGTAACCTGCTTAGGTAGGTAATCATAAATGTTGGTAACGTATTTCTTTAAATCAGAGTTTGCCTTTAGTGCTGTATAAATACTGTTGTATAACTCATTTATAACTTGAATTTTTCCATAATTAACCTTCTAAAAGTACAGTCAACACAGAGGGGTGGGATGGCAAAAAAGCTACATACAACTCGTGGTTCGCGAAATGGGGAATATACTCCCTTCACTTCGGATAAATAGCTCTTCACTTCTGATTCGCGATTTTTATAAAGAGCAGAAACATGCTGCATAATACCTAGTTTATCTGCTCAGGAACGTTGTCATAGCCAGCTTCATACACGAATCAACTCTTATTGCATTTAAATGACTGAAAAATTCAGTGTAGCCTCCTACATCGCTAAAATAATATCTAGGTGTCCTCCTTACTCTTGATTTTTAGATATCGTTGCAGTAACAGACATTATCATTTGCACAGGACCATAGCTTAAATAGATCCTATGAGGTATATAGTCCTCATACGAAACTTGCCACGTTTGCTTAACCAGCGACTTTTCCGTACACCATTCAGCATAGTCGGTTGCCACAGAAATGAGGTATGAAATCAACTTGTCATCTTGATAGTTCTCAACGCGTAAAAAAGATTTAACTTCTTCCAAAGTAACCGGAAGAGATTTAGATTTGGATTTACGTTGTACATGTATTTTTGGTGAAGTAGACATAATAACCTCCTGTTTATGTATGACTAAAACTCGTTATCCCAACCGCTGGATCTATGCTGTAAATAAATCACAGGTAAACTCATCTTAGCTAAATTTCTCGCATTTAATATTAAGTTAAATCTGCATGGTAGCAACCCTAAGTGCTTGAAGCTCTTGATTTACTATAAGTTCTTTATCGTATGTTCTACTACATTGAGGAGAGAGCGTATTAAAGCTGTTTCTCCCTTTTTGTTAATAAAATTTGAACTTACAGCATATTCAACTAGGCTGGATTTCAGCGAGTTAACATTTTGAGAATGAATATTGTTGAAGATGGTGTTTAACTCCTGAGCAAGCAAACTACGAAATTTTTGCATGCTATCGTATACGATATTTTCAAGTTCATGCGCAAATTTATCTTGAGCTACGGTGGTTATATCTTCAATTTCTTCATTGAATTCCTCCAGCTTTTTTTCCTTACTCTTAAGGTTTTTTGCAAAAACTTTCATACTTATCCAACTTAATTACTATTATGATTATAACGACAGTGAAGAAGCTACCGAAGTAAAAAATTTATGCCAACATGTTGCTGCGTAAAACGAGTGGTGTCTCCAAGCAGCCCCTTTCCCTGTTCTCTACCTTTTCTGGATAAGGTTAGGTTTTTGTTGCTCAAAATGGTTGTATTATCTAAATAACAATGGTATATGTTGTTAAGTTAGTAATGATGCGTTTTAAAATGCCAAAGAAAAATCGAGATTAATTGATAGAGGTAAAAGTTATGGAGCTGAAGAAATTTAACAATACTCTTAGTGTAAAGAAAACAGATGAAGACTTTCTAGAACAAATTAACAGTTATAAACAAGCTGCTGATATTCAAAAACACAATGACACAGTCATAAAGACCATTAGTGATCAGCAATGTACCTTAGGTGATGTGCCAAAAAGACGGCCAACAGCAATTGAAGCTTTCATGAAAAAGCACACTGCTGATATCAAAAAATATGATGACAAAATTGCAAGAATTCTTGCTGCGGCAAAGGATATTAACGGTAATACATTGCTGTACTACGCTGCTCAAGAAGGTAATTTATATCTAGCTAGGCTTCTCGTAAAAGAAGATGCTGATGTTAATACTAAAGACAATGAAGGCCTGACACCGCTGCACGCGGCTGCTTCCTCTAATGTGAAGGATGTAGCTGAATTCCTTGTAGACAAAGGTACTGATGTTAATGCTAAAGAAGTTAATAATTGGATACCATTGCACTTTGCTGCCCACTCCAATGCAAAGGATGTAGCTGAATTGCTTGTAAACAAAGGTGCTGATGTTGATGCTAGAAATATATAACGCCTGACACCATTGCACTTTGCTGCCCAATTTAACGCAAATGATGTGGCTGAATTACTTATAGATAAAGGTGCTGATGTTAATGCTCGGGACAATATTGACTGGACGCCGTTACACACGGCTGCTTTCTATGATGCAAAGGATGTAGCTGAATTACTTATAGATAAGGGTGCTGATATTAGAGCTAAAAACAATGACAACGAGACACCTTTGGAGGTTGCGCGAGGAGAGGTGGTAACTTTTCTTGCCGTAGCAAAGGATAGTAGCGGTAATACATTACTACACTATGCTGCTAAAGAAGGTAATTTAGATCTAATTGAGCTTCTCATAAAAGAAGGTGCTGATATTGATGCTAAAAACAATGACAACAAGATACCTTTTGAATTAGCATTAGGTCTCTAGCATAATCAATTTATGGTAAAAAATTTTGAGGAGAAAGGTCGATAGAAATAATAATCCTAATACCAAATTTTAACCTCATAACTCGTTCGAACTTTTTTGTAATAATTCCACTATACCACAAAGTTAGCTGTATTAACCTGTTTTCACTAAATTTATATACGAACCAATTTGCTTAGCTTTTGTTGCAACAGTTTTACGTTTCTATTTTCACAACCATATTTTATATCAAACCTAGGATTTAATGTCACTTTATGACGGTGTCATCCCAGCGCCCTCTTCTTGTCATCCAAGTGGCCCCTTCTCCTGTCATCCAAGTAGCCCTTTTCTTGTCATCCCAGTGCTTGACACTGGGATCCAGTTTTCCATAAAAACTGGTGCATTTGACATAACTTTTATGCTCACTAACCTAATAAAATTCCTGAATTCCAGCGTCTAGGCACT
>JAITUS010000026.1 GCA_031286185.1 Rickettsiales bacterium | reverse complement strand
TAAATTTCTTAATATTATAGCTGTTGCAATTTATGAACGAACATTTGTTTTTACAACAAATGTTGTCATTCCAGCGCGTGACGCTGGAATCCAGGAATTTTATTAGGTTAGTGAGCATAGAAGTTATGTTAAAATGCACCATTTTTATGGGAAACTGGATCCCAGCATCAAGTACTGGGATGACAGGAGAAAGGGCTACTTGGATGACAGGAGAAGTAGGTGCTGGTCTGCTAATCACAGGGCCACTTGCTCTTAACACATCCAAAACAAAAAGATTGAATATTTCTATAGAATAGTGTATAATTATTAATATTTTTAAGCACTATAGTTGTGGCTTTTTCAAAGTTTCTTGATCCCAAAAATGATGTAGCATTTCGGCGCATCTTTGGTACTGAAAAAAATAAAGATATTCTTATTCACTTTCTCAATGATATCTTGGACTTTACTGGCAAGGATGAAATAAAAGAAATAGAGTTCCTCAGTACTATTATGGATGCTGAAATTGCCTCCAAAAAGCAAAGCATTGTTGATGTTCTATGTAGAGATGGAATGGGGTACAAGTGATAATCGAAATGCAGGTTGCTAAAACTAAAGGTTTCGAGAAACGTGCTCAGTACTACGCTGCTAAAGCTTACTCAAGACAGGCTGATAAAGGTGATCAATATGAAGACCTTAAAGAAATTATCTTTATCGCTATAGCAGATTGTATTCTATTCCCTGATAAGTCTGAGTATAAATCAAAGCATACTTTGGGATGAGGATACCAATGAGCATGATTTAAAAGATTTTTATTTTACATTTATTGAGTTGCCAAAATTTCCTAAAACAAAGGAAGATCAATTGGAGAACATAGTTGAAAAGTGGATATACTTCTTCAAGAATGCAGATGAAACCAGTGAAAAGGAATTGGAAAAAATAATAGGAAGTGACGTAATAATCAAAAAAACATATGAGGAGCTAAATAGATTCAACTGGTCAGAAAAAGAATTTATTGCCTACGAACAAGAAATAAAGCGTATCCGTGATGAGAAAGCTGTCCTCGCTCAAAAGCTTGATGATGCTACTGAAAAAGGTAGACAAGAAGGCATACAAATCGGACATGAAAAAGGCAGAGCAGAAGGCGAACAACAGGCTAAAATAGCTGTAGCTAAAACTCACTTAAGGCCGGTGTCCCTATAGATGTTATAGCTGAATCTACTGGTCTTCCTAAAGCTGAAATTGCGCAACTTCAGGAAGAAATGGCCTGAGGCCTGGCAGTCCTGTTTCTGTTGATTGACTGCTTGTGTTACATTACTTAAATTAGTTTCAGGTTTGTCTTCCACTTCTTCTGGTAACGGATTTTCTCGTTGACCAGAAGAAACAGTAAAACTAACTTTTTGAACAGATACGAATTGCCTTTTTCTTCTATAATATCTTTTTCATCTCTTGGGCCCATACACAATACTTGGGCTGTCCATTCTGTGCCTTTCACATTGTGGTTTACCAGAAGTTTCTGGCTGTGGCTCCGATAAATCTTCTATTTCTGCAAATTTTTGTTTGAGTCTTTGGTAATACTCATTAATTTTTCATTGTATATCAGGTCCAAGAGGAAAAACAAGGTTTTGCCATATCCAATCAAGCATCTCTTTCGGACTTATGAAGTCTCTAGGAATTGTCTTCGTGGATTCTATAATATTTAGTGCTACATTGTCTAAAGTGTCGAGGCACTACCCTCCCGGTAGGCTCAAATCACAATGTTCGTACAGATGTGTATCAGCTGCGTATAAATCCGACTGTTTGTCTCAATCCAATTCTAAAAAGATTGGCGATTATATGCACTAAAATTACGACTTTATCGCTATAAATGTAGTTACCACCTTGTACTTTTGGATTACTGTCGTACCAATTTTCAATAGCCTCATCAATGTAGTGAAAAATATTTCCTCTTTCCTGGGGAAACTTGTTATATTCTTTTGGGTTACTGACTTTCATTTTCTGTGGCATATTTTTTTTTTTGTATTTAAATAGCTACTTTATAATGAATTTTGTCAGTAACCACTAGATTTTTTAGTTGCCATGCAACAAAGCCCACAGGGATCCAGTTTCCCATAAAAATGGTGCATTTTAACATGACTTTTATGCTCACCTACTTGATAAAATTTCTGGATGCCAGTGTCTGGGCACTGGCATGACACCCTATGGTGCTGGAATAACACCACTTGTTGTAAAAACAAATGTTCGTTCATGAATTGCTTTAATATTTAAGAAATTTACCAAATGGAAAAAAAAGACAAAAGAATCGCTGACCATTGTCTATTTTCAGTATTGGCGTTTTTTTAAGTCTTAAACGCCGCAATTTAGCGACTTTTAAACCGCAACAGACCCTTAACTTTAACGCTAAGAAATTTACTAAGCAGAAAAAAGGCAAAAGAATCCCGTGGTAAAAGTTGCTCACTCTCTAATCCTGCAAATTGGCGTACTATACTGTCTTAAACGACCTATAAGCGCGCTTCAGCTTGTATAGATAAAAACCTAGAAGTCTAGATAAAATTAATAAAGACATAAGGTGCACATAGTGCAAAAAATTAAACATAAGACGCCAACTACGTAATACTCTTGTCGTTTAATCTGCACAGATGAAGATATAGGCAGCTCAGCTAATAGTCAATACATCTTCTATTAAAAATTGTACAAACTCATTGCCATTCCAATAATTCATAGAGATTTTGCCAAAAATAGCTTCAACATTACCCTTCATGATAGCAGAACCAAGATGAGTATTTGCAGAACGAAACGCAATAGCTCTAACCATAGCATTATCGTCAGCAATGAAGCATTTTATATGGTCAACTCCTATAACTTCAGGCTTCCTGATCTTCGCTCCTTGGATAATAAACCTCGGCTCAGGATTGCCAACACCAAATGGCTCCAAGCGTCGCAGTTGATTCCACAGGGATAAGTTTATTGCCTTAGCAGTTACTATACCGTCGGCTTTTAAAGCTTTGTTATGCGTAAAGTGTGCAAACCTCTCAGTAAAAAAGTCACATAAATCGTTTATTTTGTCTTCCTTAATCGCAAACCCTGCTGCCATACTATGGCCGCCACCTTCAATAATCAGATTTATAAATTTTGCAGAAAGAACTGCAGCTCCGATATCAATCCCAGAAATTGACCTGCAGCTTGCTTTTCCTATTCCATTGTTTAAAGATATCACTATCGTTGGCAAGTGAAACCGCTCTTTCAGCCTTGATGCAATTATACCGATTATTCCCTGATGCCAATCGCCGCTTACCATTATAAAATTCGCACCTGACTTCACGAACTTTTCTGCTCGTGTTGTGGCCTCTAAAATAGCCTCATTTTCCATCATCTTCCTTGCATTATTCAAGTCTATTAATTTTAGCGCGATGGAATGCGCCTCCTCTTCATCGTCTGTAGAAAGCAGCCTTGCGCCAAGAGATGCTTCTCCGATTCTTCCTCCAGCATTTATGCATGGTCCAATATTAAAACCTAGCCAGGAAACGCTTGGTTTTTCGAGAATTCCTAAAGCATCAAATAAAACGCGCAAGCCAACGTTTTTTCTTGCTGACATAACTTTTAATCCTTGTGAGACAAATGCTCTATTAAGGCCAGTGATCTGCATAACATCGCAAACAGTGCCAAGGGCAACAAAATCCAGCAGATCAAATAAATCTGGTTCTTTTCTGTTGGTAAAAAATCCCTGTTCACGCAAGCTTTTATTAAGAGCAACAATCAGCAGAAATGATACTCCAACTGCTGCAAGGTTAGTATAAGGAGAGTTTTCATCAAGGCGGTTTGGATTAACAACTGCTACAGCGCTTGGTAGTTTTTCCATGCCAAGGTGATGATCGATAACTATAATATCAAGACTGAAGTTCTTGGCATCCTCTATCGGTTGATATGCAAGTGTGCCGCAATCAACGGAAATACATAGGTCAATTCCTTTCTTTTTGAGTTGCAATAAAGCGTCTGCATTTAATCCATAGCCCTCATTAACACGATCTGGAATGTAGATTATAGAGCGTATACCAACCGTCCTTAGGTATCTATTAATTAATGCTGATGACGTTGCACCATCAACATCATAGTCGCCGAATATTGCTATGTTTTCACCATTATTTATTGCCCGTATTATGCGGCAAACAGCTTTATCCATGTCAAGAAGATGGAAGGGATCTGGTAATAACGATCTGATTAGTGGATATAAGAAGTTGCCTGCACTCTCTACATTAACACCGCGAGTAACAAGTGTCCTAGCTAGTATTTCTGGTAATTCAAATTTTTGAGTAAGGGTTAAAATTTCCCTTTGATCTGCTTCTTGTAACCTCCATAGTGCATTTGTTATACTGCGCTTTTCAATATCAAGTAGCATATTTTGTAAGTAAAACAAAACCACTTTACCAGAACTTTTAAACTTGTTCTACAATTGAATTTGCCATTCTTTCGAAGCATGGTACAATTCCAACAAATATCTTGTAAATCCCAAATTGAAGTGCTATTATATACCTTTCAATAAAGTATTAGGAGTTATATGAGTGGCAGAAAAAAGAATTATATGCATGGTTTTAATGAGCTAATATATTATCTTTATGACGCTCAGTTAACCGCAAGGATAGTTGTAGGAGCTATAATAGGAGTGAGTGCTGCAGTTGGAGCGCTTGCAGGATTAGGGCTCAGTTTTACAACTTTGTCACCTTTGGTTATAGGTGGAGTTATTGGTGCCACATTTCCAGCTTTGCTAGCACTTGCAGCTATAGGGTTGCGCCGTTACTTTCACAATGAGATTAATGAAGAAAAAGAGAAAAAAGGTATTGTAGAGAAACGTGTAATAGCAACACTGACGCTACCTTTTCTTTCTATGGCAATTGCAAGTGTAGCAGCTGGAGTGAGTCTTGCAGCAACCGCAAATGCTATTCTTCCTGGTGTCTTTGCAACTTGGTGGGCAATAGCAGCAGGTGCGGGGATAGGAGCTATTGCACTGCCTACAGGAATAGTTACAGGGGTAGCTGTTACATCAATGTTTATAGGAAGTCTGTCTGAATATAATATACCAGATCAGCATGTATTTGGAGCACGGACTGCTTAAGCAGAATGGAAAAGAGACTTACTCTTATTTTAAGTGGTAGAAATTTTTATCTTTGGCAAGCTTCAAGGTAATTGTTTACTGTTTGCAAAAATATTCGCATAATTTAAGCAACATCAATTGATAAAAGTTATGGAGCTTAATAAGATTGCAGCATCAATTTTACTTTCCGGGCTGATTATTGTAACAGTCAGCAATGTGGTTGATATGCTCTACAGTCCAAAGAAATATAAGATTGAACACCAAACGATAGTAGCTGCTGGCGGTGGCGGACCTCAGCAAAAAATTGAGCAAGTGGCTCTCGATATTGGAGCGCTAATGCAGAATGCTAGTTTTGAGAAAGGCAAATCAGCAGCGAAGAAATGTATAGCTTGCCATAGTTTCGAGAAAAGTGGAGCAAATAAAGTAGGGCCAAACTTATGGAACATAGTTGGAAACAAAAAAGCACACCTTGGCAACTCATTTAATTACTCAAAAGCAGCGCTCGAAAAGGGCGGGAAATGGGGATATGAGGAGCTATTTGCCTTCCTAAAGAATCCAAAAGCTTACATAAGGGGTACGCGTATGGCGTTTGCAGGTATTTCCAATCCCCAAGAAATTGCAGATTTAGTCAGCTACTTGCGTCAACTAAGCGATAGCCCCGTTGATTTACCAAAGTAATATGGATTACTGTAAACTATTCGGTGAAAGTGGCAAGTACATAGCATATCGAAAACTGCAGGGAAGAAAAGCCTCTATAGTTTTTTTTGGTGATTTGCATCAAATATGAATGGAACTAAAGCAACTGCTATTTACAAGTTTTGCCAAGAAAATGATGTAGCGCTTATGCTATTTGACTACTTTGACCACGGTCATTCAAGTGGTGATTTCACTGATTACACGATAAGTGATTGGCAAAAAAATTGTACTAGAGTGATCAATGAATTAACTAGCAACAAACAGATAATTATAGGCTCAAGTATGGGAGGGTGGCTGATGTTGCTCACTGCTCTTCAATTTCCAGAAAGAATTGCAGCATTGATTGGTGTATCATCTGCTCCTGACTTCACTGAAGATTTAATATTCAAGCAGTTATCAGGTAAGCAAAAAGAAGAACTAGATTCCAAAGGCGTAGTGGACTTTACTTCAGGGCGTTGTGCATACAAAATAACCAAGAATTTGATAAAAGATGGCAGGAAAAACCTTCTTTTAAATAAAGAGACAATAGACATAAACTCTCCTGTACGCTTATTGCATAGCATTAACGATAAAGATGTTCCTTACCAAACCTCATTAAATTTAGCTGAAAAAATCAAATCAACCGATGTTGAGGTGCACTTGACAAAATCAGCAGAGCATAACATGTCTGACAGCCATTCATTGAAAATTTTATTTCAGACCATTAAAGAATTTTTGCCCACTATGTAGTTATAGCTAAAGTAATTGAGGTTTACCGACGATTAAAAAAACCGTCATTTTGCATAGCTTTTAGTAGCGCGCTGGATCCAGTAGAAACGAAAAAAACTACTTGACAACCTTCGCCAGTCTTGTTACCATAACAGTAAGGGTATTTCTGGCTCAAAACTTGTTTTTGATCTGCAGGCTCAATGACAAAACTCAGTAAAAAACTCAGGATATTTTTTGGCGGATTGTATCAAATTATAGCGGCTGCATGTCTTTTACATTTTTTCTACATTCAGCCAAATCGTGCTTAGACTAAGCGTCAGTAAATTATTATAGCGCCAATTTAAAGTATTATAGAGTCAAAACTCGCCACTCGGGATTTCTTTTGCCTTTTTTTGCTTGGTAAAATTTTTAATATTTATAGCTACAAGGTTAGTTGCAGTTTAAAATACAATACAGTATGATTTAATTAACCAAAAAGTGGAGATATTAACATGGAAAATTTATGTAGTGAAACTGGATTACAGTTTCAGCTATTTGCATAACATCAAGGAGGAAAATATGGATAAAAAAACCAGAATAGAATCAGACAGCTTAGGGGAAGTAAAAGTACCAAGTGAACATTATTGGGGAGCACAAACACAGCGTTCTTTGGAAAATTTTAAAATTGGCATGGAAAAAATGCCAGAGCCTATAATTGAAGCGTTAGCAATAGTAAAACTTGCAGCAGCACGTGTAAATATGAAGCATAGTGCCATAGATGAAAAAGTGGGGAATGCGATCTGCACAGCTGCACAGGAGGTAATAGATGGCAAATTTAACGACGAATTTCCACTTGTCGTGTGGCAAACTGGATCTGGAACTCAAACCAACATGAACATGAATGAAGTGATCAGCAATCGCGCAATAGAAATTTTGAGTGGTGATTTGGGCAGCAAGTCTCCAGTACACCCAAACGATCATGTGAACTTTGGCCAGTCATCAAATGACACTTTTCCAACAGCAATGCACATAGCAGCAGCAAAGCAGATAAATCATTCTCTCATTCTAAGTCTTGAAGTACTACATAAGGCACTGAATGGTAAGGTTCAGGAATTTAAAAATATAATAAAAGTAGGGCGTACTCATTTGCAAGACGCAACGCCTCTAACACTGGGACAGGAGTTTTCTGGCTATGCAGTTCAAATTAAAAAGGGAATAGAAAGAGTAAAATCAGCTCTGAACAATGTGTATGAGCTTGCACAAGGTAGCACCGCGGTTGGTACGGGACTCAATACTAAAAAAGGCTTTGCTGAAGACTTTGCTAAAGAAGTGGCAGAAATTACCAATCTTCCATTTATTTCAGCAAAAAATAAATTTGAAGTATTAGCAGCAAATGATGCTCTGGTTGAGCTAAGTGGAGCACTCAATACAGTAGCGGTCAGTTTAATGAAAATTGCAAACGATATAAGGTTACTTGGTTCTGGTCCAAGGTGCGGAATTGGAGAAATAATATTGCCAGAAAATGAGCCAGGTTCTTCCATTATGCCAGGTAAAGTGAATCCAACTCAATGTGAGGCGGTAACTATGGTATGTGCTCAAGTTATGGGAAATCATGTTACTGTAACCATCAGTGGTTCAAACGGCCATTTTGAACTAAACGTGTTTAAGCCAGTAATAATTTACAATGTTTTACAGTCTATAATACTTTTAGCTGACGCAAGTTTAAATTTCACAGAAAAATGTGTGATTGGCATTAAGGCAAATGAAAAGAGGATAAAAGATCTGCTGAATCAGTCATTAATGTTGGTCACTATATTAAATACGCATATAGGATATGACAATGCAGCAAAAATAGCCAAACTTGCTTACAAAGAAAATATCACCCTAAAAGAAGCGGCTGTGAAGCTTGAGCTACTCACTGAAAAAGAGTTTGAAAGAATAGTAAAACCAGAAGAAATGGTGAATTTATAAATCACTAGTTTTATTACCAATGTCTAAAGCAGTTTCCTTTATCTCCTTTATTCTCTCGTCTGCCAACATTTTTAATTTCTCACCGTATCTGTAATAATTTCGCTTTATAGTGCACAGCTCATTTGCAGAGTTATGATCCAATTTAGGGTAATATTCGTAATCGCAGTTTTCTTTGATGCCCTCAGTGCTTGTAAATGATGCCGAGAGTGGAAACGAAGCTAATAGTAAAGTAAGTGCAAAGCTTTTCATATTGAATATTTAAGCTCAATTGCGTTATAAATCTATTAATAGTGAAAGAAGAAAAACCGATCAATAGATCTCTTGAACAACCTGCTTTCTGATTTAGCGCCAAAACTTGCTTTCGCTCCTCAAATTTTCTCGTTTCTGTGACCGTTTATTGTTTTGCATTCCAATCTTGTTCAAATATTACAAGCCCCTGGTCGGTAAGTGGATGATTAAGTAGTTGCCTAAGTATTTTCGCTGGCACAGTAATTGAATCAGCACCAAGCTTTGCAGCTTCTACTACATGCGTTGGACTTCTTACCGATGCAACAAGAACTTTGGTGTCAAAGCCGTAATTAGAATATATAGTGCATATATCTTCTATTAGTGATAAGCCATCATAGCTTATATCATCAAGGCGACCAACAAAAGGAGAAATAAAATAAGCACCGGCCTTAGCGGCAAGCAGTGCTTGTCCAGGAGAAAAACACAATGTAATGTTAACAGGTATTTTATGTTCTGTCCACAACCTTTTACAAGAAATTAATCCTTCATGTGTAAGAGGCAGCTTGATTACGATATTGCTAGCGATTTTCGCTAACTTAAGACCTTCTTCAATCATATCCTCGTGGTTATCCGCAACAACTTCCGCACTAACAGGCCCTTCTATAATAGAGCATATCTCACTTATTAAATCTTCATATTTATCTTTACGCCCAGATTTTGCTATCAAAGAAGGATTGGTTGTTATGCCATCAATGAACTCTTTTAGTTCTTTAATTTCATTTAAATCAACGCTATCAAGAAAAATTTCCATACTACTCCCCCATTAACAAACAACGTACAATAAAAACTTACTGACTGAGATAATTCAACTGCATGTTTATCCTTTTGCTCTTTAACAATTCCTCGTCATGAATTGCATGATCAAAAATCTGAACTTGGTTCGTCATAATGCTACAATTATTATCTGCAACTTCCAACACACCATTATCAACCACAACTTTTTCTTTTTTTTGACTACTCATTTTAACAGTAATTATACCAGGCAATAAATAAATCAAGTAAGGAGAATGGTGAGCTAAAATCATAAGCTCCCCTTCAAGTCCATTTATTGAAAGAGAATTCACTTTATTGAATAAAATTTGATTATCAGGAGAAAAAAATTGCACTTTGAAGGTACTCATAATCTTTAATTTTTAGCTCCAACTTTAGTTTCAGTCTTTATTAATTCAGCCTTTTGCATTGCTTCGTCTATATTCCCCACCATATAAAAGGCAGCCTCTGGCAAGTAATCATACTTGCCTTCAACAATCCCTTTAAAGCTAGAAACAGTATCGGAAAGTGAAACAAATTTACCAGGCATGCCAGTAAATATCTCCGCAATGTGAAAAGGTTGAGAAAGAAACTTCTGAATTTTACGAGCCCTATCAACAACAATTTTATCTTCATCAGATAGTTCATCCATACCAAGTATTGCAATAATATCTTGCAGTGATTTATAAGTTTGCAATATACGCTTCACCTCAGAAGCCACCTTATAATGCTCTTCACCAATGATTTCAGCAGACAAAGACTGAGAAGTTGAATCAAGTGGATCAACAGCAGGGTATATCCCCATTTCAGCTATTTGCCTTGATAACACTGTGGTTGCATCAAGGTGAGAAAACGTAGTTGCAGGAGCTGGATCAGTCAAATCATCCGCAGGAACATATATAGCTTGCACAGAAGTAATGGAACCTGAAGTAGTTGAAGCTATTCTTTCTTGCATTGCACCCATATCGGTTGCAAGGGTTGGCTGATAACCAACAGCTGAAGGTATTCTTCCAAGTAAAGCAGAAACTTCAGAGCCAGCTTGAGTAAAACGGAAGATATTATCCACAAAAAATAAAACATCTTGGTTTTCACGATCACGAAAATACTCTGCCATAGTTAGAGCTGTTAAAGCAACCCTCGCCCTTGCCCCGGGAGGCTCATTCATCTGACCATAAACCAAAACAGCTTGAGATTTTTCATGCCCATTTATATCTATCACATTTGAAGTGATCATCTCATGATAAAGGTCATTACCTTCACGTGTTCTTTCCCCTACCCCGGCAAACACGGAAAATCCTTTATGAGCTTTTGCTATATTATTAATTAATTCCATTATCAGAACTGTTTTACCAACACCAGCTCCACCAAATAAACCAATTTTTCCTCCTTTTAGGTAAGGTGCAAGAAGATCTATAACCTTTATTCCTGTAACTAAAACTTCTTCCTGTATTCTCTGCTCAGTAAAACTTGGAGGCGCTCTGTGTATAGGTTCTAAATCATACTTTCCTTTCAGCGGACCACACTCATCTATAAGATCTCCTACAACATTAAAGATTCTCCCTAAAGTTGAACGTCCAACCGGGACTGATATTGGCACACCTGTATCAACAAACTCATCATTTCTTGATACACCATCTGTGCTATCCATCGCAATACAACGGACTATATTGTCACCTATATGCTGTGAAACTTCTAAAACCAGCCCCTTGCCCTTATATTTTAGTTTGCTTTTTAAAGCATTAAATATTTTAGGTAGCTCGCCTTCAAATTTTAAATCAACAACTGCTTGAGTTACCTTAACCGTTCTACCTATATTCATTTCTTTACTTTTATCACCTAACACTACAATTTTATAAAAAAGTTCCCAAAGAACTCCTCAAGAAAATAAATCTTATATTATTAATAGAAATTTTGCAACAACATTTGCTAATTACGCTTTATTATGAACAGTGCAAACGCATTTAAGAGCCAAGTAATAATAAATAACACTAAACTAAGTGCATAAGCAGCAAGTGTCTGTACACTATTAAAATCCTGATCTCCGGTAAGTAATGTAGCAATCTGTACAGTAATAGTAGTAACTGAATTGAGAGGATTAAAAGTCAAGTTTGAGTTGATTCCCACAGCCATCAGCACGATCATTGTTTCGCCTATCACTCTCGAAATTGACAACAAAATTGCACTTAAAATCGTAGGCATTGCATAAGGTATTGTTATATGCCATATAGTTTCTGCTGGAGTGGCCCCCAATGCCATAAAGCCATAGCGTAAGCTCTTTGGAACAGACCTGATTGCGTCTTCTAATAAAGAAATAATAAAAGGAAGAATCATTATCCCTATCGATAAACCAGCAACTAAGGCACTCTCTGAGTGTATATTCAAACCAAAAAAACTTGCTATCTGTTTCACAGAAGAAGATAAAAATACAACCGAGAAATATCCGTACACAACTGTAGGAATAGCAGATAAAACCTGCAAAGTTGTATTAACAATGTAACGCACTTTCCCACTCGCATAGTCACTAAGATATATTGCAGAAAACAAACCAAGCGGAACAGCAACCAGCATTGCTACAATAGTTATAACCAACGTGCCAACCAAAAGCGGGGTTATACCGAAACATCCTATTTTTTCTCCATTGATAGTTACCACATTATGGCTCCATTTCAAGCAAAACAAGAATTCTGAAACAGCTACTTCTTTAAAAAAATTAATAGATTGGGTAAGAATAGATAACATTATAAATAAAGTGATAAAACACGATATGGCTAGAGCCACAAACAGTGAAAATTTGATTATCTTATTTCTTTTGCTTTTAAATATAAAAGCAAACACGAAAAAAAGTAACGCTATAGAAATGGAAGTTATAAAACAATTGTTACAGAGTATTAGTAACCAAGTTAACATCCACATACAACTAAGACATAAATAAGATTTAACCTTATCCACTTGCTGAAACTTGCTAAAGCAAAATAAAAGAATTAGTAGCGTAGGTATAGAAAGGATTATTGCCAACGAATTCATCTATCGAATCTTATTTTACGAGAATACAACTTTAAGAGTATCCAAATATAATGCAACCATCATTTGACAATAAAGTAAAATAAATTAAAATAACTAATCATATTTATAAAAACAATGAAGAGAACATTTCAACCGAAAAATTTGATAAGAAAGCACAGGCACGGGTTCCGCTCACGTATGGCAACAAGAGCTGGAAGGAAAATTCTCAATAGGCGTCGCTTATTAGGATGCAAAAAACTATGTGCATAGTTAAGTTATCGAGCATAAAAAAAAAGAGTTTTCATTTGCTTTTAAAAATAAGCTAGCACCTGGTAGCCTTTTTTATCGTGGGCTCTACATATCGTTATATGCCATAAAAGAGAAAGAGCCCGAAAAGTATATTTACACTATTAGAACAGGTCTAGTTATCAGTAAAAAAGCTGGAAAAGCAGCAAAAAGAAACAAAATCAAAAGACGATTAAGGGCACTTGCCAGATTCATTATTCTAAATATGAATAACGCAGGATATTATTACATAATATTGACTCATAGAAATATTATGCAAGCAAGTTATAAAAACTTACAGAAAGATCTAACTATTTGCCTAAAAAAAATAAAATAAAAAAAATCTCAATTAAGGTATTTACAACTATATTATTTATGATAACATAAGTAAAATTTTTAAAAATAGTTAATGGGTGTGGTGAATGATAGAACACATAAACGAGGTAAATAACATAAGCTTTGGTAAGATGTATGAGCCTTTATTTCCCCCTAGAGAAAAAGGAACAGGAACACGGATAGATTGGGAATCAGCATTTCTTCAACAAGAGATATTATTAAAGAGTGTGAAGAATAATGCAATATTACCAGAGATCAGTCATTCCCCTTCAAAAGGAAATCAACTAGGAGAGGTAGGAACAATGTTAGATGATATAGAAAACGACAAACATATAAGGAAGAAAAGGCAACGCAGCTAAAGTAAAGATTTAAAAAGTATCTGTTCAGTGGAGCGGCAGAAAGCGGTTAAATAAGCAAAATTGTTAGAATAAAGAGGGCTAAATAAGATGTAATGTGGTTAATTTGTTAACACTTTGCACGCTTTTAGGCGAAAAATAGATCATTTAAAGCCTTTTTGCTTGTTCCTCAGCCGGTCCCCTGAACAGATACTTTAAAAAACAATAGCAAAATAGGGGAATTAAAATAAAAGTGCGCTCACCACTTAATTAATAAAGAAATTTTTATAAACCTGGCAGCGACCTACTCTCCCTTTACAAGTACCATCAGCGCTAAAAAGTTTCACTTCCGAATTCGAGATGGGATCGGGTGTTTCATTTTTGCTATAGCCACCAAGTTAATAAAAATCTCTAATTCAATAAATTGTATCTGTTCAGGGGACCGGCTGAGGAACAAGCAAAAAGGCTTTAAATGATCTATTTTTCGCCTAAAAGCGTGCAAAGCGTTAACAAATTAACCACATTACATCTTATTTAGCCCTCTTTATTCTAACAATTTTGCTTATTTAACCGCTTTCTGCCGCTCCACTGAACAGATACAATAAATTCAATTTAATATTTAACACTGCATATGCACACATAGAAAGCAAATAAATCAATCAAGCTATTAGTACTAGTTAGCTTCACATGTTACCATGCTTCCACACCTAGCCTATCAACGTGGTAGTCTTCCACAGCCTTAATTGGGAAATCTTTTTGAAGAGGGTTTCTTGCTTATATGCTTTCAGCAATTATCCCATCTATACATAGCTACCCAGCAATGCTATTGGCATAACAGCTGGTACACCAGAGGTATATCCATCTCGGTCCTCTCGTACTAGAGTTAGATCTTCTCAAATTTCCTTCACCCACGGCAGATAGAAACCGAACTGTCTCACGACGTTCTAAACCCAACTCACGTATCACTTTAATCGGCGAACAGCCGAACCCTTGGGACCTTCTCCAGCCCCAGGATGTGATGAGTCGACATCGAGGTGCCAAACGGTGTCGTCGATATGAACTCTTGAACACCATCAGCCTGTTATCCCCGGCGTACCTTTTATCCGTTGAGCGATGACCCTTCCATACAGAATCACCGGATCACTATGACCGACTTTCGTCTCTGCTTGGCTTGTCAGCCTCGCAGTCAGGCAAGCTTATGCCATTGTACTATCAAGCTGATTTCCGACCAGCTCTAGCTCACCTTCGCACGCCTCCGTTACTTTTTAGGAGGCGACCGCCCCAGTCAAACTACCCACCATACAATGTCCTAGTTCCAGGTAATGAAACATAGTTAGGTATCAAAAATGTAAAGGGTGGTATCTCAAGGTTGACTCCATTACAGCTAGCGCCATAACTTCAAAGTCTCCCACCTATCCTGCACATTACATTTTTAATAACAATGTAAAGCTATAGTAAAGGTGCACGGGGTCTCTTCGTCTAACCGCGGGTACCCCGCATCTGCACGGGGAATTCAATTTCGCTGAATTGATGTTGGAGACAGTGGAGAAATCGTTACGCCATTCGTGCGGGTCGGAACTTACCCGACAAGGAATTTCGCTACCTTAGGACCGTCAGTGTTACGGCCGCCGTTTACTGGGGCTTCAATTTGGAGCTTGCACCCCTCCTATTAACCTTCCAGCACCGGGCAGGCGTCAGACCCTATACTTCCACTTACGTGTTTGCAGAGTCCTGTGTTTTTAGTAAACAGTCGCTACTCCCTATTCTGTGCCACCTACTAATAGTTGCCTAAAAGCAGGTTACCCTTCTTCCGAAGTTACAGGTACAATTTGCCGAGTTCCTTCAACATCATTCTTTCAACACCTTAGTATACTCTACTCATCCACCAGTGTCGGTTTACGGTACGGCCTCATGAATATTAAGTGCTATTTCCTGGAGCTTTTTTTAAGCATAGATCAATCCAATTAGACCTATACAAATACAAAACCCGTCACACTTAAGAGGTTCAGGAATATTAACCTGATTGCCATCGACTACTCCTTTACGGACTCGCCTTAGGAACCGACTAACCCTACGCAGATTAACTTAACGTAGGAACCCTTAGATTTTTGGTGAGAGTGTTTTTCACACTCTTTTACGCTACTTATGTCAGCATTCTCACTTCTGATATCTCCAGCAGTTTTCACAAACTACCTTCACAGACTTACAGAACGCTCCGCTACCGCACCTATTGATCGGAATCAATAAGCACCCACATCTTTGGTATACAGCTTTAGCCCCGGTACATTTTCAGCGCAGAAAAACTTATTTAGACAAGTGAGCTGTTACGCTTTCTTTAAAGGATGGCTGCTTCCAAGCCAACCTCCTAGCTGTAATGGTTTTTCTACTTCCTTCCCCACTTAGCTGTAATTTTGGGACCTTAGATAGTGATCTGGGTTGTTTCCCTTTTCACCACGGACTTAGCACCCGCAGTGTGTCTGTTGTATAATTAATTATTGGTATTCGGAGTTTAGTTAGATTTGGTAAGACGGTGAGTCCCCCTAGTCTATCCAGCGCTCTACCCCCAACAATATACATACAACGCTCTACCTAAATAGATTTCGCGGAGAACCAGCTATTTCCAAGTTTGATTGGCCTTTCACCCCTAATCACAACTCATCCAATAATGTTGCAACATTAACTGGTTCGATCCTCCAGTGTGTTTTACTACACCTTCAATCTGGTCATGACTAGATCACTTGGTTTCGGGTCTAATCCATAAAACTAAAACGCCCTATTCAGACTTGCTTTCGCTATGCCTACACCTAACGGCTTAAGCTTGCTCTATAGATTAACTCGCTGACCCATTATGCAAAAGGTACGCTGTCACTCTAATGTAACCCAGCTACAAGATTGCTCTTGTAGCAAAAACATAGAGCTCCAACTGTTTGTAAGCACTCGATTTCAGATTCTATTTCACTCCCCTCCCGGGGTTCTTTTCACCTTTCCCTCACGGTACTTGTTCACTATCGGTCGCTAAGGAGTATTTAGGCTTGGAGGATGGTCCCCCCATATTCAAACAGGATTTCACGTGTCCCGCTCTACTCGAGGATTTAAAAACTTTCTACTTATACAGGACTATCACCTTCTATGGTTACTCTTTCCAGAGTATTCTAATTCTTATTCTTAAACTACTAGCCTTTTCCGCTTCCGCTCGTCACTACTAACAGAATCTCTGTTGATTTATTTTCCTTTGGTTACTTAGATATTTCAGTTCACCAAGTTTGCTTTGCATATTGATTTAATATGCAATAACTAGCTTAACTAGCTAGGTTTCCCTATTCGGAAATCTAGATCGGAAGAGCACACGTCTGAACTCC
>JAITUS010000022.1 GCA_031286185.1 Rickettsiales bacterium | reverse complement strand
AAATACATCATACAAATCAAGTTTTCTTGGTTTTGTTTTCTGCTTGCTACTTTCCAGAATTGGCCTGATTTTTTCAAATTGCTCTCGACTTATACTGCTTGGATAACTTTTCCGCATAGGCACCTCATTATTAATCTATGCTTATTTTACCTCATCTCTTCGAGATTTTAAACAGGTTCTTAGGAAAATCTAAACCAGTATCAGAAGAACGCAAGAAAGATTTAATAGAAAAACTCAAATACGCTGCCAGAGAATTTGATAAAGCTGGTACTCGATCTGACCACCAAGCAGTACCCAAGGAGCAGCAGTTCTCTATTGACTTGGGTAACAAAAAAATTTTCGTCGTTGTAAATAAGGTTTTGAATTGGTTAGAGAACACATTCAAACACCTCTTCCCTCGTTATGACTATTCTTCAGAAATAGGAACTAAAGAAAGATTTTTGGAAGTAATGCAAGGGTTAAGTATTTCACTCCAGAAGAGCAGGCGGAGCACACTAAAATTGCTTACAAAGGAAGATTGTATGCAGACTTAATTCCAGAAATGGAAGGCAATAAGTTGAAAGGCTTTAAGGGCAAACCATATGATACAACCGGTGAGACTAGTAAAGGAGAAGAAGATTGTGTAGCTTATGTAATTACACTTGATGGAAAGTTAGTAACTCATCAACACATTAATGTCAATGAAGGTGAATTGGCTTGCCGTCATTCAACTCTTGCAGGTGGTAAGCCAGTTTTGTGCTCTGGTTTAATGAAGGTAAAAGCAAGGTAAAATAACTTACATAGACAACAACAGCGGACATCATAAACCAACATCAGCAAATTTGTACAATGCAGTAAAAAAATTAAAAGATTTATTTTCAGACGATGCAGAAATTGTCCGCCGTTCATATTGGACTAACTTTATAAAGCAAATTCCTTTTATACGTGAAATTGCTCCAACTAAACAAGAACCGATAAAGGAATTTATGAAAAGAATGGAGAAAGAAGGAAAAGATGGATTGACTAAATATGGAAGATATTTTGTTAAAATAAAAAAGCATAATGAACAATATAGGCCAAAATTGTTTCTTGCAAGTTATAAACCACCAGTGCCTATTTCAGACAATGATCTTTAATCAGTAAAAACAAGGGCAACAGCACTCTCAATCAGAGGGTTTGTTGAAGAAATTTGTGGTCATAAGCCAAAAGTTAATATTAAATGCGATAGAAAAACAAGAGAGGCTGTAGGCTTTGATATAATTTTTCACTACGAAAATCTCAGCAGATTTCTTAGCTTTTTTAACACCTTAGAATCAAATGGATGTGGTTACTTACCACATGTTCAAAAAGATAAATTCATAATTACTATAAACATAGACCAATCTGACAAGTTAATAAAGGGTACCTCACAAACAGGTCGGGTTAATAAATTAATGAAGGACATTTTACGAGAAACAAAAACAGTGACAGTAGAACACTCAATAAGAAAGATTATTGGTGCAAATTATGGCCATAAACCAAAAATTGATATTCAATATAATGAAAAGGAAGCTGTGGGTATTAATGTAATCTTTCGCTACAAAGATGATCGTGATGAATTTATCAAACTTCTAGATCTTAAAAAGCATAGCTATACTTGTATATTTCATCCAAATGATAAGCAAATTGATGAACTTCTTAATTAAGTGATGAAGAAATTAGAGCTACTGTAAAAAGGTTAATACCTAGTAAATATATAGTTTTTATGAACATAGAGCAAGCTGACAAATTTATAAAGAACACTTTAGAAATTAAGATAGATAGTGTTGAACAACTGGGAAATACAGCAGCTGCAAAAGCCGCCTAATAGCTACCTAAGACCCTTATTTCCCATTCAAGTTCAACGTTAAACTTATCCCTCACTGCATTTCTTACCTTGTTGCCAAGGTTTTCCAAGTCAGATGCAGTTGCATTATTGTAATTGAGCAGAAAATTACAATGTTTCTTAGAAATTTTAGCTCCACCGTTATCTAACCCTCGACAGCCGGATTTATCAATCAATTCCCATGCTTGGTGGTCTTTTGGATTTTTGAATATGCAACCAGCAGTTTTTCCTCTTATTGGTTGGCTTTTGTTTTTTTTATCGATAATTTCCTTTAGCCTACGCAATATAGCCTCATATTCTGAACTTACTCCTTTAAACTCAGCTTCAACGAAAATCCACTGCCCGTTCAAGCTATGCCCACGGTAAACATAACCCATCTCTTTACTGGAGAATTCATATAGATTTCCATCCTCTAAGCTCACTGCTTTTATCGACTGTACAACACTTGCGATATCACTACCATACGCACCTGCATTCATTTCTATCCCACCGCCAACTGTGCCTGGAATTCCAGCCAAAAACTCAAGTTCACTAATTTGTTGCTCCCCGGCAAAGTAAGCGAGATTGCTAAGTAGCGCAGCACCACCTGCAACAATAGAATTGTTACCTTTACATTTAATATACGCAAACTCCTTACCCAATTTCACTGTTATGCCTCGAATGCCACTATCTCGCACTATTATGTTGGATGTTGCACCGATAACATTAATTGGCAATTCAGTATTTTTAATCAAGCATGTTAAATCTTCAATATCACGTGGTTTAAACAATACATCAGCTTGTCCACCAACATTTAACCACGTCATTTTAGACATCGAAACATTATAGCGATAGATTCCACGTACTTTAGGTAAGCTTATAAGCATTTTGATTTCAACTCTAATCCTGCATCCATACCCATTTTTTCTGCATCTTCTGCAAATGAAGTGCGCTCAGTAAAGTATATGTTTTTTTCGTCTGCTAACATACAACGAAGATGTAGCATATTCTCACTCACATATTCTGCCAAAGCTGCGAGTGGTGTAAAGCATGAACCATTCACTGTCTTCATGAAGCTACGTTCCGATTTTGCCCTTATAAAAGACATATTATTATTAATTTTTTCTAAAAGATCGATAATTTTTACATCATTTTTTCGACACTGAATGCAAATTGCCCCCTGTCCCACTGCACTTAACATAATTTTTGGTGGTAATACCTCTGTAACTAAGTGATGTTTCTTTAACCTTATGAGCCCTGCTTCAGCTAGAATTATTCCATCAAAACTATGATTTTGCAATCTAGTTGTCACGTTTCCACGAAGTGGCACTATATTTAGATCTGGTCTAAAATTTAGTAGCTGAACTTTTCTTCTTATTGAGGAAGTTGCAATCAATGCTCGCTGTGGCAAAGATTCAAGGCTGTTATATTTATTAGAAATAAACGTGTCGCATGGACTTAGCCTCTCTAAAACGCAAGGAATTGCTAAATCTTTCGAAAAAAACGCAGGGACATCCTTTAGTGAATGAACTGCCATATCTATATTATTCTCAAGTAGTTCAGTCTCGATTTCTTTGAGGAACAGTCCTTTACCTCCTATTTCGGCGAGGTTTGCACTGGTATACTGGTCACCAGAAGTTTTTATTTTAATGATCTCAGCAGATAAACCAGGAAAAAAGTCCAGCAACTTTTGTTTTGCCTCTAAAGCTTGAGCAATCGCAAGGCTGCTTCTTCTGGTACCTATTTTGATTAACACGTGTGTAGCTATTAAAATTTCTTAGGTGAATACTGCCAGTATCCCTAAGTAATGTGACACGAAATATTATAGAATTCAAGTCTGTGATCGCTAGATCCATAACTGAAGAAGTTGCATTATCTGCATTTTATCGGCATACTATAAGGATAATGTAATGCAGATATTATGCCGATGAAGTTTATACCAAACTATGCAATTACCTCCAAGATTGCTAGCTGTCTTATGAGAATCGAAGCGGCAAAAGAAAAAGTGTTGCATTTGCCACTCACTGTATCAATGCTTTCGTCTCTTCGTGAAACTGCACGGCTCTATACCACACACTATTTTACTATGATTGAAGGAAACCGACTTGAGCCTAAACAGATTGAAGAGATTTTAAAGCATAAAGGTCACTTCCCAAAGTATGAGAGAGATGAAAATGAGGTTAAAGGATATTATGCAGCTTTAACTCAAATTGAACAATGGGCAGCAAGGGGAATACCTATTACTGAGAAAACTATTCAAACACTGCATACCCTAGTAATGGCAGGTGGAAAATCTAAAGTGAAACCAACCCCTTATCGAGATGGGTAGATTGGATTCGTGACAATGAACAAGTGCCTTGCTCAATTATTGCAGGTATCGTGCATTATTAATTTGTAACAATTCACCCTTTACTATGATGGTAATGGTCGTACTGCGAGATTGCTGACTACATTAATTTTACACCTTGGTGGATATGACCTAAAGGGACTTTACTCATTGGAAGAATATTATGCTAAAATCTTGGAGCATATTATGAGTCAATAAGCGTGGGCCATCACATAACTACTATATGGGACGAGCTGAAGCAGATATCACTAAGTGGGTGGATTATTTTGTAGAAGGAATGGCAAATCCATTTGAGACGTGTTGCAGCGTATAAATGAAGAAGGGCACAGAACTGACCAGGCTGATCTCATACGTAAGCTTGATCCTAAACAGCGTAGGGCTTTTGAGCTCTTCGGGGAATTTTCCACTATCACAGCTAGTCAAATAGGCAAATTATTTAATTTTAAGCCTCGTACCAGTGCGCAACTTTGTAAAAAGTTGGTAGAAATGGGGTTTATTGGAGTTGTAGATTTTTCCAACAGAGGAAGAAAATACAAGCTTAGCAAGCAATATGAAGATTTGATCTCAAACTAACCGAAGCATTAATTGAAGAAATCAGAGTTGCTTTGAAAGAGTTGTCAAATTCATAAATATAGTATTATCTGCATTTTATCGGTATACTATACTTAATTTCAGCGTCACGCGCTGGAATGACAACATTTGTTGTAAAAACAAATATTCGTTCATAAATTGCAACTAGCTATAAATATTAAGAAATTTACCAAGTAAAAAAAAGGCAAAGAAACCCCGAGTAGCGAGTTTTGACTCTATAATACCTTAAATTGGCGCTATAATAATTTACTGACGCTTAGTTTAAGCGCGATTTGGCTGAATGTAGAAAAAATGTAAAAGACATGCAGCCGCTATAATTTGATACAATCCGCCAAAAAATACCC
>JAITUS010000131.1 GCA_031286185.1 Rickettsiales bacterium | reverse complement strand
GGCCTGATTTTTTCAAATTGCTCTCGACTTATACTGCTTGGATAACTTTTCCGCATAGACACCCCATTATTAATCTATGCTTATTTTACCTCATCTCTTCGAGATTTTAAACAGGTTCTAAGATTAAAGCAAATAATTGCACAAGCGATTACAGAGCGATTAACTGATGTTATTAACAGAAAAGATTTAGATGATGTAAAGAAATTGGTGGAAGATAATTGTTTCATAGATCGTGCAATTGTTATTGCTGCATTGAGGGATGTTAATAATCCGACTGAGCCTATTAAAAAATATTTAAATGAAAAATTCCCTGTAAGGGTGGAACGGTCTTTAGCAGGCATGAATAATATACCAGTAGGTTTTGGGGAGTTTGTACAAAAACTTGTAGACGAACTTGAAAAGGCAGAAGCTCAACTTGCAAAGAAGGAAAAGGAATTGAACGATACAAGGCAGGAGTTGAACAAACGAAACGATGAAACTGGAAAACAGCAAAGCAGAATTTCAGAGCTGGAGAGAGAACTTGATCAAGCAAAAGCTCAACTTACAGAGAAGGATAGAAAACTGAACAATACAAGATGAAGAGTCAAGTGAGAGGATTCATCGAGTAGGAAAAGAAAGTGATGGACGAGCAATTTCTCCCCACAGAAAACAAAACAACTACGCTCTTGCATTTTTTATATTGTGTGGAATATGTGCTGTTGGTGCGTGTTTAACAATAGTGGATTATCCAGAGATAAGTGCTTGTCTTGCTGCAGTTGCGCTGGGTCTTTTTTTAATAGGGTATTTTTTATACAAAGGAGATGAAAAAGACATAGGACCTGGTAGTGCTGCCGACAGTCCTTAAGTTACAAGGATTTTTGTTCCTTCTCCAAATTCTGCTGGAAATCTTTATACATATTAAAAACGTCTTGATAATTTAGGTGAGTGTAAACTTGGGTAGTTTCCAGGCTTGAATGGCCAAGCAGTTGTTGTATAGACCTTATGTCAACATTTTCCTGAAGCAAATGAGTGGCGAAACTGTGACGGAATGCGTGTGGAGATAAAATTTCTGGCAAGTTCAACATTCTCCTTATTTTCTGCAAACGATTAGCAACGTAAGTTCTTCCCAATTTTTTTCCTCTTACCCCCACAAAGAGATATTGTGCCTCATTGTCAATGCCAAGGTAAGGACAAGCTTTTATGTATTCTTGTATGCACTTTTTTACTACCGGAAGAATAAATACCTGCCTTTGTTTGTTTCCCTTACCTATAATTATTAGGTTTTCGCCACTTACATCACTAATCCTAAGACTTAGCGCTTCACTAATTCTTAAGCCTGTGCCATATAACAGAACAATAATCGCAACTTCTCTTTTTATTACCCAGGGTTCACCCAAGTCAGATAATTTCATTTCTTTCAGTAGAGTTTTTATATCAGATATTGATAATGCCTTAGGTAGAGTTTTTCTCTGAATTGGCTTGGACAAGGAAAATATAGCCTCATTATTTATTTCATAATTGTTTTTTATGTACTTGAAAAAGTTTCTGACTGCTGACAGCGCGCGAGTGTTAGACCTTGCATTTACGCCTCTTGCATAACGGAAGCTAAGCCAACTTCTTAGCTCAGATATGCTCAATTTTTCTAAGGAACCAACATTTACTTCTTCACCAATGTGAGCGCTGAGGAAACTTATAAGATCTTGCAAGTCCCTCATATATGATTCTAAAGTGTTAGGTGAGTAAGATCTATTGCATCTCAGCCATTCATACCAATTTTCAATGATTGAACCAAGGTTACTTTTTAAAGAAGGCATCGATACACGCGTCACGGAAGGCTTCGTTTATATCAGGGTGAGAGTGACAAATTCTATATATATCCTCTGCTGCAGCACCATATGCCATTGCAACTGCTGCTTCGTTAATTAGCGTATCAGCATATGCTCCTATGATATGTACACCCAGTATTGTATCTGTAGTACTGCAAGTTAGCACTTTCACGAATCCTTCGGCATCATCAGTGATTTTTGCTCTGCCATTTGCAGAAAATTGACATTTACCAACTTTATACTTGCGACCGGCACTTTTCAGTCCCTCTTCGGTTTTACCAATTGAAGAAACCACAGGGTGAGTGTAAATGACGGATGGTATGATCCCATAGTCAACGTGAGGTGACTGCCCTGCTATTATCTCTGCAACTGCCACTCCTTCTTCTTCTGCTTTATGAGCAAGCATTGCTCTGCCAATTACATCACCGATGGCAAATATTCCTTTCACATTAGTTTCATACCTGTTGTTAACTTGAATGAAACCACGATTATCTTTCTCTATCTTCTCATCGATGCCAAGACCCTCGGTGCATGGTTTGCGACCTACTGCAATGAGCACCTTATCTGCCTCTATAGTGTTTATTTGGTTATCTTGAGCAGAGCAAACTTTTACACTGAGAGAATTACTATTTTGTTTTATCTCCTTAACTTTAGTGCCGAGTAAGAATTTTATTCCTTGTTTCTGCAGACTAGAAAGAAGAGACCTACTTAATTCTCCATCCATTGCTGCAGCAATTCTATCAAGAAACTCTACTACAGTGACTTCAGACCCTAGCCTTTTCCATACAGAAGACATTTCAAGTCCTATTGCCCCAGCTCCAATGACAACAAGCCTTTTTGGCACTTCAATTAGAGATAACGCACCGGTAGATGAAATGATATTTTTCTCGTCAATATTAATCCCTGGCAGAGAACTAACATCAGAACCGGTTGCAATTACTATATTTTTTGTCTTCAACGTCTTGCCTTCAACTGAAACTTCAAGATTACCTTGATCAAAAGCGGTAATTTTTCCAAGTCCATTGATTTTAGTGATCTTGTAAAGGCTGAACAGATATTCTATGCCTTTTCCAAGTTCCTGAACTCTGGCGTCCTTGTATTCCAACATTTCTTTTAAGTCAAAACTCGCATCCTTAACTTTTATGCCAAGTTTTGACAGATCATTTTTCGTGTGAACATACTGATAGGAGGAGTGAAGTAAAGCTTTAGATGGTATACATCCAACTCGCAAACACGTACCACCAAAAATGCTGTTTTTATCTATACAGGCAACTTTCAATCCAAGCCTTACAGCAGCAATGGCACACTTATAGCCGCCTGGACCGCCACCTATAACAATCAGATCATAATCAGTCATAAAAAACAAACCTATTTTCTAAAGAATAAACACCGTTTCCCTCAGTTGTCACATATATCTTATCATGGGTAAACACTGGAGTGTGAAACACATTGCCAGGTATTTCAATTGCCTTTCCTGTGTTTTCAGATCCAGGGAAAGCAAATATCAACCCTTTATCACTTGTTACCCATAAAGTATGAGCATGTATAATTGGAGCAAACAATTGCGTGTTTTCTATTAAATCGGACGTCCAGACTGTTTCTCCGTTTTGTATGTCGACACCGATTATTTTATTATCTTTAGTAATTACAAAAATCCTGCCACCTGCTCTTTGCTCCTTTGCAGGGATAAGAGGACTATAATATGATACAATGTCTGATACACTTTTTACTTGTAGTGGCTTTGACCATAAAATGTTTCCTGATTTTACGTCAATACCATAAATATAAGAATTGTTTGTAGCTACTAAAATATCACCGAGTACTCTTGGTGTAGTGGTCACATCTGCGAGCTGTGTGTCCAAAAGGTTTGTAGCCAATTTTTGGCTCCACAATTTTTTACCATCTTCGTTAAAAGCTATCAACTCACCATTTGAAAACGGTGCTATTACTTTATCATTGGAAATTGCGGGTGATATGGAATATAAACCACGAACCACATTGATACCATTTTGATAAGTCCAAACGGAGCTGCCATCTTTTGTATCAAACGCATACAGGTAGTTATCGATGGTTAATACTATCAGCTTATTATTTGTTACTATTGCTTTTCCTCTTACCAGAGCTCTCAGTTCTTTTTCCCACTGAACCTCGCCAGTTTTTGCATCTATTGTATGCAGAACGTTATCTACTATAAAGAAAACAATTCCTCTATGGCGTGATAGGCTCATGTTACCAATTTTTTTTCTGTGTGGAAGGTGCAATTTCCAATTTAGGATCCTTGAGCTATTAACATCAAAGGAATACAAGGTGCCGTGCTTATCTGCCAGAATGATACTATTTTCTGTAAGCACTGGAGCCACATAACCTTGCGATAATTTTTTATCGACTAAGGTTATTCGTTCGCTTGCCATTGTGTAACTGCTACACAATAACATTATCATAACAATTATTACTTTCATTACTTATTGAAAACAAGACTTATCAATATACATACTAGAAGCGTTAACCACAATGAAAATGTTCTCAGTTGAACCAAAAGTTAAATATCAACATCATGCACATTTAGTGCATTGGTATTGATAAAATCACGGCGTGGTTCAACTATATCGCCCATTAACACTGAGAATATAGAATCAGCTTCCTCACAATCTTTTATTTCAACTTTGAGCAAAGTTCTAGTTTCAGGATTGAGTGTGGTCTCCCAAAGTTGATCGGCGTTCATTTCGCCAAGACCCTTAAATCTCTGCAGAGTTAAACCTTTTTTACCATAGTCCATCACTATTTTTGCAAGTGTGCTTGGAGATTTGATTTTTATTTCAGTTTCTTGTGACTTTAAAAATGAATCACCATTAAATAAGTCAATTATGTCATCAAGAGAACTCAACATATTTCGTATTTCTTTGCTTTCAAGCATGCTAAGCGGAAATATATATTTGTCTGCCAGTCCTTGAAATAACTTAGAGATATGCACTTCTCTTTCTTCATCTTTTATTTCTACTTTCCAATTGTATTCGTTATACATTAACTTTAAATATTTCAATATCTCATCAGCAGACGATAGGGCATTCTTTTTGCTTAGAATTAGTAATGACTCCAATAGATTTTGTGGTATTTCCCTGTCATAATTTTTGCTAATGTTTGAAATACTAAGACATTTGTTCAAAATAAAGCGTAAATCTTTGTCTGTACTGCTTAATGTTAATCTTTTAACCGCCGAGTTTACTATATACTCTTCAAAAGCTTCATCATCTTTAATATAAGTATCTTTAGCATTTTTTGTAACTTTATAAAGAGGTGGCTGTGCTATATATAAATACTCTCTTTCAATTACCTCACGCATATACCGAAAAAAGAAAGTTAGAATTAAAGTTCTTATATGTGAACCATCAACGTCTGCATCTGTCATAATGATAATTTTATGATACCTAGTTTTATCAATGTCAAAATGCTCACTTCCTATTCCAGCTCCAATCGCAGCAATTAAAGAACCAATTTCCGCAGATGAAAAAATACGATCTAAACTTACACGTTCTACGTTTAGAATTTTTCCCCTTAAAGCAAGTACTGCTTGTGTTTTACGATTACGCCCCTGCTTTGCAGTGCCACCTGCAGAATTGCCCTCTACTATAAATAATTCCGATAACTCAGGAACTTTTTCCTGACAATCGGCAAGCTTTCCAGGTAGAGTGGAAATATCAATGGTGTTTTTGTTTTTAACTAACTCTCGCGCTTTTCTTGCAGCTTCTCTTCCTTTAGCTGATCTGATAGCTCTTTCTACTATACTTGCTGCTAATTTTGGATCAGTTTCAAGTATTGTACTCAATTTATCAGAAACTATGTTTTCTACAACTGTACGCGCTTCAGAACTGACTAACTTATCTTTTGTTTGTGAAGAAAACTTAGGATCAGGCATCTTAAGAGATAAAACACAGGTTAACCCTTCTCTGACATCTTCCCCAGTCAAATTTACTTTTGCCTTTTTCAAAAACCCTTCGCTAGTTGCATAATTGTTAATACATCTAGTTAAGGCAGATCTAAATCCTGCCAAGTGTGTACCACCATCTCGTTGTCTTATATTATTTGTAAAGCACAGCATATTTTCGTAGTAGAAGTCACTCCACTCCATTGATACTTCTACGCTGATGCCGAGATCTTTTGTATCGCCTCTCATGCTGGCAATTTTGGTAACATGCGTCTTATTTTTATCTAAATATCGCACAAAATTTGCTGTACCAAAATTATCTTGAGACTGTTTACTATCATTAAAATGAGACTCTACGTGTGGTTTGTTACGGAGATTACGCAAAGTGATCTCGATATTTGAGTTTAAAAATGCCAATTCTCTAATACGACTCTCAAGGGTAGAGTAACTAAAATCAATACTACTAAAAGTTTCCGTTGATGGCATGAACGTTACTCTAGTTCCCCTTTTGCTTGTATTTTCGTTTACTACCTTTAAAGGCTCAATGGACTCACCATCTTCAAAGCGCATAAAGTGTTCTTTCTTGTTGCGCCAAATAGTTAACTCCAGCCAGCTTGATAGTGCATTTACAACTGAGATTCCAACACCATGTAATCCACCGGAAACCTTATAGGTATTGCTGTCAAATTTTCCACCTGCATGCAGTTGGGTCATTATTACCTCCGCTGCTGATATTCCTTCTTCTTCGTGGATATCAGTTGGAATGCCACGACCATTGTCGGTTACGGATACTGAGCCATCTTCATTTATGCTAACTTCAATTTTATCACAATACCCAGCTAAAGACTCATCTATCGCATTGTCGACAACCTCATATACCATATGGTGCAAGCCAGACCCATCATCAGTATCACCAATGTACATACCTGGACGCTTCCTTACAGCATCAAGACCTCTTAAGATTTTTATTGCATCAGCGTTGTAATTACTTTCCATGGAATTGCTTTATTTATGAATATTAATTAATATTACATTTGTATATGTCGATTAGCAACATTTTTAAACTGAGAGGAGATCTTTGGTTGTGGTACATAGGTATAAGGCATGCTAACACCTATATAATGGTAACATCCACTTCCATGCATTGTTTCAATGTACAAGCCCAAATTGAAACAACTGTACGAAATCCTGCTTTATACTATTTTAAGATAAATGACTATAGTGAACTATTATTTATCTCACCATTTGATTTGGGTTTCCCCATTCAACGTAGGATAAATTACTCATACATGTTTTTAATATTTCTTTCTGTTTATCACTATCCAGCTTGCTGCTGAATTTCTGACACTTTTCCTCAAGCGCTGCACGTACAGCGGTAATAAACATTACTGTTTCAGTTGAGAGTCCTGAAGGGCCTGCAAAGCTCCTCCGGATCGTTACTTGCTCTCTTTCAGGAAATTTGCTTAGAACCTCCCTAGCTATTGCAGACAACCCTTGAGTGATTGTTTCTTCTACCATTTCACTGGCTTCCTTTTCATCTAGCGTGATAACCACTGATGGATGCAAACCAGATAAAGACTCAAACAGTTTGTTGTAAGTTCCACCAGCACAACTTTGACCTTTGTCACCATAAGTTGTTGCTGCATCTACAAGACTTCTTACAAACATATCCTTTCTAGCTTTTATATCCTTATCACTTAAAGGAACTGTTTGGTCTTCTGTTCCTGTGTTTCTATCGTTGCAAGCTTTCCAACACAAAATAGCTGCTTGCTTTAGTGTTAACTGACTATAATTATCTTTAAAACTATTTCCTGTTCTATTGATAAACTTTAAGCATTCAAGTGCTTGAGATTTTTCATCTGCTTTAAACTCATTTGACTGTCTAATGTACTCCTCAATATCAGTTGTATTTCCCCTATTTAGCTGTACATAGAACTCCTCCTTACTTAGGTTCTCCTTATATTTTTCTATGGGTTTATCAACACTTAAATTTACGCTAGAAACTGCATTTGGATCGTGAGTGGTTTGCGCAACAAAAGGGAGGACATCAACTAAACCATGCATGAGAAGCGGTCTTTCTTCTTCCGGAACTTCTCGCATTAAGTTAAAAAGCTGCCGCACTTCTCCAGTGAGTGTCCGGTTTAGCAACCATAAGAATAACGCAGGTAATGCTAAAAGTATACAGGAAGCAATAATGCATACAGCTGAAACAGCTTTTAGTATTACCCTAATGATATTTTTGGCCAAGCCGATAATCTCGTTTCATTTTCTCCTGGTTTCAAAAAATAATCTACTAACCATGAATACAGAAGAAACTGTACAAGAAGAGCGAATGGGACAATTATACTTACCAATAAAACTATGCTAATAGATCGTCTGATTTTACCAGTATTGTGGTAAGTATTTTGTGCTCTTTCTATCATAGCACGTGCTCTATCTTGCTGTTGGTTGTTATTTTCGCCTAACATATTAGAACCTGTTTAAAATTTCGAAGAGATGAGGTAAAATAAGCATAGATTAATAATGAGGTGTCTATGCGGAAAAGTTATCCAAGCAGTATAAGTCGAGAGCAATTTGAAAAAATCAGGCCAATTCTGGAAAGTAGCA
>JAITUS010000037.1 GCA_031286185.1 Rickettsiales bacterium | reverse complement strand
GCTATCATTGGTGCGACTGTTGAAGTAATAAAGCGAAGTGAGTTACACACTTTCGTCGTATTGCCAAAAAGATGGGTTGTTGAGAGATCTTTTGCTTGGTTAGAAAAATGCAGACGATTTTGGAAAAATTGCGAGCGGAAACTCAACACTAGCTTACAGATGATTGTTCTCTCCTTCATTTCTCTCCTATTACGAAGATTTTAAACAGGTTCTGAGCCAAAAAAATAGGCAAAATTAACCTTTATCTTTGGCTTTGTTGTCATTTTTTAATTCGTCGTCAATATCTTCATCATCAAATTCCTCCTCTTCGTCATCAAACCCATCATCGTCTCTTTCTTCTTTAAATTCATCACCACTTTCAAATTCCTCCTCTTCGTCATTAAACCCGTCATCTTCTTCATCTTCAAACTTGTCGTCAACATCCTCATCATCAAGATCTTCCTCTTTAAGCTCATCGTTAATCTCTGATTCATCATATACTGAATCTTCGGTTCGAGCTTCAACAGGATAATCAGCAGCACTAGGCCCTGCGATAGCATTATTTTCTTCTTTACTAACTTTATCTTCGTTAGTAGCAGAAAAAACTTTATTTGGATCATATGGCTCTTGTGTAGGCACACGGGTTGGCTTGAGTAGCTTTCTTGTAAAGGTGCTATCACCGTAGTATAAAATTTTCTTTGATTTAATTGGATAAGTCGACTCTATTAAAATTATCTGCTCATCACGTGGCAACATAATAATTTCTTGAGGCAGCAGCAACGCTCTCTGTGTCTCAGAGATATGCAACGACCTCGAAGCGGGATTCAAATCTAAAAATTTAGGTTTGTTCAACGATTCTTGTTGTACAGTTTTGTTTCCTATAAGTTGCGATATTAAATTAGCCGTCTCAATGTTATTGGCTGCAAAAGTTATCCTGTACGTTGAGTTTGATAAAAAGGAGTTCATCCCTGCTTCTTCGTATATTCCTTTGAGCTGTTCAGTATCTTGAACAATTAAGAATAATCTGACTCTGTAACCACGAAAATATGCAATACCCGTTTGAAATTGCTCCATTTTTCCAAGTGTTGGAAACTCATCCATCAAAAACAATACACCATAAGGCTCATCATCCGATGGCAATTTTCTACACAAAAACTCAGTTGCTTGCTGATAGAAAACTTGCATTAAAGGCCTTAATCTATTTAAGTTATCTGGAGTTAAACCAACATAAACTGTAATTTTTTTCTTTTTGAATTCTAAAATATTAAAGTCACTTGTCGCCGTTGCAGTATCAATCAACGGGTTTGCCCACAATTCAAGCGACGAGTTCATAGTTGAAACGACACCTGATCTCTCTTTGTCAGCTTTCTGCAAAAAAGCTGCAATGTTCATATACGCCACAGGGTGTATTATTTTACCCATCGTATCCAAAACAACAGCAAGGTTGTAAACCACGTCATCACTACGCATCGTACGTACAACTTCACCAAAAGATTTAACTTTCTCCGGTGCAGCAAGTAGGTATAATACTACTCCAACAAATAAGCTTCTTGCTTCATTTTGCCAAAAGTCTTGTTCAGGCATGATTAAGTTGGCTATTTTCTGTACATCGTCAACCATCTGTCCAGGTTTCTTACTAATCCACTGTAATGGATTGTAACAGTGGCTTATCCCGTCTGGCTGTGCTGGATTCCACACATACACCTCTTGCTTCTGCAGTTCTCGCCAACCACTTGTTATTTCATAGTTTTCTAACTTTATGTCGTGTACAATTACCGAGTCAGTCCAAAATAATAAATTAGGAATTACAAAGCCAACACCTTTACCCGAACCTGTAGGAGCAAACAGCAATGCATGTTGAAACCCTTCAGCAATAAAGTAGCCCCTTTTATCTTTACCAAGCAATAACCCTTTTTTGCTTCTTAACCCGGCTTTTCTTACGTCTTTCTCTGATGCCCACTTCGAATCTCCGTGTAGTGATTCTTTCTTTTTAAATGGCCGCCACTCAACTATCCTTTCCCTTAAATTCCACAAAATAATCATCAAGACAACGATAGGCAGCGCAGAAGATACAACCAACTTAATTTTGAGCTCAAGGCTATACAACTCTGGATGACGCCAACAGTATTGTATATGATCAAAAATTGTTGGCCAAAGAGCTTGAGGAAAAGGCGTCAAGCTAGGGTTAATTGCTTTAAAATCCACGCCATCTGGACCATCAACAAATAGGTAGAACAATACACCAGATAAATAGAAGCAAAATTCTAGTACACTGAAAGCTACAACCCCTCCTATCAAAATGTTGCGCAGATGATTTCCATTACTCATAAACTACTTTTCCTCATTATGTATAAATTTAAGCATTTTCGCTCGAAGATCTAGTAAATAATATTTCAGAAATGCTTCTTTTTCCTCCACTGGTTCTTTTTAGTTGAATAACAATATCGATTACATTTCTGATGTATGGTATGATCTGATCTGGGGGAATACCAAGATTTGCTTGCATGACCATCAGTTTTATTTGCTCAAGGGCCATTGCTGGACTATCCGCATGAAGGGTTGATATTGATCCTGGGTGACCAGTGTTTATTGCCCTAAGAAAGCTAAAAGCTTCCGCTCCACGGAGTTCACCAACTATTATTCTATCTGGCCTTAAACGTAAACATGCTTCTATCAAATCTTGAGTGGTCACTTTGGCCCTGCCCTGCCCTCCTTTAGAGGCAATCAGATGCACTCTATTTGGATGATCGTTCAAAACGATTTCCCTCGCATCCTCAACAGTAATAATTCTTTCTTCGGCTGGAATGGTACGCAAAGTTGCGTTAGTAAAAGTAGTTTTACCGGTAGAAGTTCCTCCACTGATTATGATGTTTTTTTTATTTATTACAGCGTATTCTAAAAACTCTCTTATTCTTCTTTGCTTTAATAGTGAATCCAGGTGACGGTCCACTGGATCATCAGTTACTTCTATAACAGTTTCAGAAAAAGCCCCCATCTTTTCATAATCATCCAATGCTAATTGCATGGTAGAAGGTTTACGAATTGACATGACTACTTTATCAGACTCACATGCTGGTGGAAATACTATCTGTATACGATAACCATTTGGTAATGTAGCTGAAAGCAGCGGTGCCTCTTCGCTCAGTTTTTGTTCTGTGGCTTGAGCAATCAGTCTGCTAAGAGATTTTAAATGGTTAAGGTCGAATACCTCTAATTTTTCACACCTTATTTCACCACGATTTTCAATCCATACTTCCTTTGGCTTATTTATTGATATTTCATTTACGCCTTCCTCTTGAAAGATGCCCTGTAATGGCTCTAAATATG
>JAITUS010000002.1 GCA_031286185.1 Rickettsiales bacterium | reverse complement strand
ACCTAGCTTCTCCTTTAATTCAGCATTCTCAAATCCTCAGGGCTTTATTCTCTGCTTTTAAATTTTCTATCTCTATCTTTAAATTTTTGCAGAGTTCTAAAAGATTTACCATATTACCTTACTTTTACTATATGATTATCCTTTTATGGCATCTTGTCTATCTCATTTTACCATTCCGCTGAACAGATACACTCGGGTTTTTTTGCCTTTTTTTCTGCTTAGTAAATTTCTTAAATGTTTATGGCTAAGGTTAGTTGCATTAAAAAGCAGCTAAGTCGCACTTATTAAGCGTTTAGGGTAAAAAACGCTAACATTTCGATACAAAAGTAAATAACTAGCCACTACGGGGCTTCTTTTGCTTTTTTCATTTAGTAAATTTCTTAAGCATAAAGGTTATACTGACTTTCGTTATCAGGAAGTCAAACAAGATACATAATAAATTCGCTAAACCTCTAATCGTAGGGAAACTTTTTAACTTGTCCTATTACCATTGGGATTTGGTATCAGACGGCAATTTGGCTGATATGTCCAATTTTAAATATCTGCTGCTCATAGTAAACACTTCTGGATCTTGATAAGTTAGCTTGAGTATAGCGAGTATGTTAATAAACAGCAAAGCGGCGATCGAAATATCAGCGACATCCCATAGTAACTGGACTTTACCTATCGCGCCAAGTGGAATGACTGCGGTAAAAATTACGATCCAGATTTTAGTGTATTTGTCATTCATAGACATATAGCGTATTGTCTGTTTTGAGCAAAAAAACCAAGTAAAAATAGTAGTAAAGGCAAAACAAAACATTATGGCCATGATTAAGTAGTCAATATAAGGCCAATTCATAGCTTTTCTAAAAGCAAAGATACACATGTTAGTGCTCTCTAAATCAGTGACCCAAGAATCTGTGACAAGCAGTACCATCGTTGTAATAAATACTACGAATACAACTATGAAAGGTGATATTATTGTGATTAGGCTCTGTTCAATGACAAATTTATTGTTGTTTTTCTTAGGAGCAATTGAAGAGTGCACGATGCCTTCAAGGCCAAGCCCTATATCTGTTGCGAAAATACCTCGCAGAGTTCCTACTTGAATAATAGTTAGCATTTCTAAAATTAAACCTAGAGATAAACCGAAGTTGAAGCTACTAGTTGTAAAAAAACTGTTTGTTATTAGTTTTAGAGAAGGAAGAATATTTTCACTAAACTTAAATAATATAATACCGCAAAGCGTCAGGTAACTCACCGTCATTATCGGTATCATAGCTGATATGAAAATTTTAATTTTTTTAAAGCTGAGAGCTGCAACAACAAAAAATATTATGGCCATTATAATTCCACCAGTAACTACAGGCACGTCTATCATGTCAAGTGGTATTGACAGAGAATTTACCTGAACAAGGTTACCAACGGTTATCGAGACTATCATCATAATGACTAGAAACGCAATTGTGGCTTTTCTAAAGTTAAATGCATCAGCCATGTAGGCCATAGGGCCACCTATAAACCGTCCATTCTTTTTCTTTCTGTTTTTTATACTCAGATAACAAGTGACATATTTTATCGCAGAAGTGATAACAACAATTATTGCCATCCACAAAATAGAGCCCGGTCCTCCAGTTTTTAGAGCAACAGCAGTTCCTGAAATATTTCCTACTCCTAAATTTCCCCCTAAGATTGTAAATAGTGCGACTATAGAAGAAAATTTATTTTCCCCTCTTTTGGCTCCGATGAGTGAAAGAGCATACGGCAATCTAAATATCTGTAGCCATTTTAGTTTAACTGATAAATAAGCACCGGCAATTAGTATGAGTAATATTGTTGGTAGTAATAAAACAAACTTTACTATATCCATCTATATGCTGAAGGTAAGCATTTTAACTTGAGTATACACACAAAAGTTGAAAATACCTAACTTATTATTCATGAGAAGTCACACTACAAACGCTATATAAGCTAACAGTCTGCCAAACCCTATTTTTCATACCACTTGTTTATGAGTTTACTGACATCAGAGTCCACAAAGTTCTTTAGTGGTTGCCTGATTTTTATCTCAGCCTTTTTAGGGATGCACCTATCTTTACATATCGCATAATTTATACGAAAGTTAAGGTCAACATAACCTTGACTTGGAAACACGCTCATCTTGAAGGGAAATAATACCATATCCTTGTATACGTTACTGACAAATGTCACTCTCCCTACCTTATCTTTATGTTCTTTTGGAGTAGGCCAGTAAATATCTATATTTGATGTATTGCCCTTGCAATCAAAAGAAGTGGGAAGACCAAAATCTCCAGGGTCCTTATAATATATATGCCAACCTGGTCTTATTGTAACCTTTATTGCACCTTCAAGGGTAAGGTTTACTTCATTTACCTTACCAATAAGCAAATCAAATTTTGCAACTTCTTCGTTAGCATGAAGTTGAGTGCAAAAAAAAGCAAAGACAATATTAAATGTACATGTATTTTCATAAAGGCAGTTCTACCCTATATATAAAGGAAAAATTTAGATTTTAGCTATTATAATAAACAATATTATATAAATTATTTATTAATATAATATTGTACTAATGTAGAGACACCCACCCCAGGGGGCTTCTGCGCTGCCTTTTGTTATTAGATAACCGTAGTATAAAGAAGTGAAAAGGATAAGGAAAATAAAAAGTAGTGTCTTTTTGTACAAAGCACTACGCGTATTACCTTTAGCACACAGTAAAATATGAGATTTTAAAAACTATAGAGATACCCGTGGAGCAAGTGAATTTCTTGCCCCACGGTTTCATTTACTTAGAACCCATTCATTCCACCCATGCCACCTGCACCCATAGGGGATGAAGCGCTTTCATCCTTGTTTGGTACATCAACTATCATAGATTCAGTAGTAATCAGTACGCTTGCAACAGATATCGCTGTTTCAAAGGCAATACGAACCACCTTCACTGGGTCGATAACACCTGCAGTAAATGCGTTAGCATAATTCATAGCTTCAACGTTGTATATAAGCTCTTTATCATTCTGTTTAATCAAATGATCAATTATAACAGCAGACTCAAGACCAGCATTTTTGACTAATCTCTTGATAGGAGCACTGAGGACTTTCTTAATAATATTTATACCTATTTGTTCTTCATCACTTCCACCTTTTAGCTTATCAAGAACAGATGAAGTGTAAAGAAGTGCGACTCCACCACCTGGAACTATGCCTTCTTCAATTGCAGCTCTTGTTGCATGCAGTGCATCCTCAACTCTATCTCTACGCTCTTTAACTTCTACTTCAGTTGCTCCACCAACTTTAAGCACAGCAACACCGCCTGATAATTTTGCTAAACGCTCCCTTAGCTTTTCCTTATCGTAATCAGAAGTTGAAGTTTCAATTTGCGATTTGATCTGTTCGATTCTAGCTTTCACTCTGTCAGAATCGCTATTTTCACTGACAATTGTGGTATTGTCTTTAGTGGTTTTAACATTTTTAGCGGTACCAAGATCTTCAAGAGTGAGATTTTCCATCTTGATTCCAAGCTCGTCTTTTATGACGTACTTAGCGCCTGTTAAAGCTGCTATATCTTCAAGCATCTCTTTTCTTCTGTCACCAAAGCCTGGAGCTTTTACCGCAGCGACTTTTAGGCCACCACGCAGTTTGTTGATAACCAAAGTACTTAATGCTTCACCTTCAATATCCTCTGCAATAATAAGTAAAGATCTACCAGACTTAACAACAGCTTCAAGAACAGGAAGTAGAGGTTGGATAATATTCAGTTTTTTCTCTGTAATTAAGAGATATGGATCATCAAGCTCCACAATCATTTTTTCATTGTTCGTAATAAAGTACGGAGAAAGATAACCACGATCAAACTGCATACCAGTAGTAAGCTCAACTTCCAACTCTTTTGAACCCTTACTTTCTTCAACAGTGATCACACCTTCTTTTCCTACTTTTTTAACGGCATCAGCAATGCTACTACCAATATCTCTATCACCATTTGCAGAAATGATAGCAACTTGCGCTACTTCATCTACCTTCTCCAAAGAAATTGTGCGAGACATCGATGCAATTTCCTTTAATACTACATTTTTTGCCTTCTGCATTCCATTTTTAATGCTAACACGATCATTTCCAGCAGCAATTGATTTTGAAGCCTCCGTTATCATGTTGCTAGTTAGTATTGAGCACGTTGTTGTACCATCACCAACTTTATCATTACATTGAGAACAGCTTTGAGCAAAGATGCTTGTTATTGCAGCATTCAATGGTTTTTCAGGTTTGATACCCTTCATTACCTTATAACCATCTTTTGTAATTTCTGGCGCTCCATAGGGCTTATTAATCCCTACTGTTTTTCCTCTAGGCCCTGCAGTTACTGCTACTGTTGAGTCTACTATTGCTGCAACTTCGCGAAAAGCTTCTTGCAACTGCTCGCCTGACACTACTACATTAGTCATTTTTATCACCTCTTGTTAATAAAAAATTTAGAAAACTATAATAAAATCACTTACAATGCACTATGTTGTGCTTTGTTTTAGTTTAATAAAAATAAAAGCTGCTACCTAACGATAGCAAGTATATCGGACTCTTTCATTACTATAAACTTTTCATCGCCGTGCTCTATCTCCGTACCAGCCCACTGCCGATAAAACACTTTATCACCTGCTTTTACAGTTAAAGCTATGCATTCACCACTTGAATTGCGTGAACCTTCACCAGTTGCTATAACTTCACCTTTAGTAGGTTTCTTTTCAGCACTTGATGGAAGCACGATCCCACCTTGTTTTTCTTCGCTGATAGGCTTAATCAGAACACTATCATCCAATACACTTAAGTTTATACTTGACATTTGCTTTTCCTCATCAACAAATTAACCTATAAACTTATATATGTACTTGTAAGCTGGATTTCAAGGGCTGAGACTTGTAAAATATAAGAAGACGAAAAGTGCCCAATGCTGTATAGTAAAATTTAGGTTTATTGACAGAAATTGTATGAGTTATATACCATTGCAAAGCCGTGGTGTAATAGTTTTATACGGGCCAGACACGAGGGATTTCCTGCAGGGTATTATAACAAATGACATTAATAAGTTAGATAGCCAAAAGGTTATTTACTCTTTATTGCTTAGCCCTCAGGGAAAGTACTTATACGATTTTTTTCTTATTGGATATGATAAATATATCCTTTTGGAATGCGAAAATATACACTTGCGGCAAATAATTGAGAAACTAGATTTGCTTAAAACTTACCTGAGAGTGAGGATTAAAGACGTTAGTTCATTGTATAAGGTTGGGGTTTTGTTTAATACAGAGCATATTGAACCTCCCCCTGTCATCCAAGTAGTGGACACTGGGATCCAGCCAGCGTCACATATTGAAGTAACACCAGATCTACTGGATTCCAGCGTCACGCGCTGGAATGACATTGCTTTTCAAGATCCAAGGCACAAATCTTTGGGAATGAGGATCATACATAAAGGCGAAATAAAGCAGCCAGCCGGAGATTTTACTCAGTACGAAAAAGTTAGAATTCAAAACCTCGTTCCAGATGGAGCAAGAGATATGGTGCAGAATTCGTCATTTCCGCTGCAATATTTAATCGGTAAGATCAACGGAATAAGCTTCAATAAGGGGTGTTATATAGGCCAGGAAGTTGTAAATCGAATGAGCAGACAAGAAACGTTCAGAAGAAAACTCTACCTTGTTGAGGGAAATAGCACACTTCCAAATATCGGTACTAAAGTAACAAATGAGAACAATGAAGAAATAGGCGAACTGCGCTCTAGCGTAGACAATATTGGACTTGCATTGCTTTATACTGGGAAAAGCCGCGCCAATTTATATACCGGTGGGGTAAAAATATCTGCGCGTTAGGATGTTGGGGTCTAAGTTAAGGCAGTGCATGCACTGACCATAGAAACAAAAAACTACTTGACAAATTCCTCCAGCACCCTTATTACAACAGCAAGGGTATTTCTGGCTTGAAACTTGTTTTTGATCTGCAGGCTTAATGACAAAATTCAGTAAAAAGCTCAGGGTATTTTTTGTCGGGTTGTATCAAATTATAGCTGCTGCATGTCTTTTACATTTTTTCCACATTCAGCCAAATCGCGCTTGAACTAAGCGTCGGTAAATTATTATAGCGCCAATTTAAAGTATTATAGAGTCAAAACTCGCCACTCGGTGCTTCTTTTGCCTTTTTCTCCATTTAGTAAATTTCTTAATATTTATAGCTAGTTGCAATTTATGAACAAACATTTGTTTTTGCAACAAATGTTGTCATTCCAGCGCGTGACGCTTGCATGATAAGAAAAAACAGGAATCTAGACTGTAACTTTCGATTTAACCCAGTGATACAATTTACTTATTTTACCATCCTGGCCGAGCATTCCGGGACTATTTTTATAAAAAGTATCAACTATTAGTTTTATAGAACCTATGGCAGCAGAAAATACAGGATTTTTATCGTATTCGCCATCAAGGCCACTACACGACTTAGGACACCCAATACGGACTTGTTTATTGAATATATAGCTTGCAATCTCTTTCATGCTTGTGAGCTGACTGGTTCCGCCTGTGATGACTACTTTATTAATCGTGTCTTTCTGCTCCCGAAATTGCTCTTTTACTAGTTCGAGTATTTCTTCGATTCTCGGTCTTATAATGTCAACAAGTTCAGACTTGAGCACTTGGGTCGGTTCATCACTTTCATTATTTTGCACTGTGATATACTCGTTTTCATCTATTGAAGTCACGATAGTATTACCATATAGTATTTTTATGCGCTCTGCATGTTCTATGCTTGTACATAGTCCATAAGCAATATCTCGAGTGATATGAATACCACCAATTGGAATGCTGTCTGCATATATAAGTTTCCCCCTTTTAAAAATTCCAATTGCAGTGCACCCACCTCCTATGTCAACAATGGCAGTTCCAAGTTCTTTCTCATCTTCACTTAGACAAGCAAGACCTGCAGAATATGAAGATGCAATACAGCCGGCCATACTTAGCCCACTGTTATTGGTTACGCAGTTTTCAATATTGGTAAGCGCCGGGCGAGAAGCAGTGACAACATTAACGTCAGCAGATAATCTTTTTCCATACAACCCACCAACTTCCTTTATATCGGTCATGTCATCTAAGTGATATTTTAGCGGTATATTGTGAATGATAACATTTTCCTCAATATATTTCTCAAACGTTTGAAAGACTACACGTTTTATGTCCCGGTCAGAGATTTCATGATTAGCTGCAATAATTTCATTGTGCACGTTGAAAGATGAGATTCCACATCCGGCAATATTAACATATATCTGGTCTATAGTTTCCTCTGATACTTGCTCAGCCAGACCTATAGTTGATGAAATAGAGTAATTTGCATGCTTTACGTCAGTTATTGATCCACCATTTATACCTTCTGCAATCTTATAACCTGTTCCTGTTATTTTATAACTGAAATTGCCACTGACCTTGACGATTAGACAAATAATCTTTGTTGTACCTATGTCTAAAACAGCAAAAACACTTCTCTTT
>JAITUS010000151.1 GCA_031286185.1 Rickettsiales bacterium | reverse complement strand
TTAAACATAAGACACCAACTACGTGATACTTTCATCGTTTAATCTGCACAGATTGAAGCTAAATGAATAGCTTCAGTACTATGATAATGGGGTTGGCGGAATTTGTCAAGTAGTTTTTTTGTTTCTATACGTCTAGCGCGCTGTTAAAAGCTATACAAAAGGTCTATTTTTATTAACTATAAACAGCGTTTTGTATCTGCTGCAATGACTTTACTTCCAGCTTACTGCTCTTTACATATTGAATTGCAAGTACTAACGCTTTACTTCCAGACGCTGTGGTGCTATAAGTTATATTTTGCAAAATAGCAGCTCTTCTAATGTCCTTGCTGTCTGAGACTGATTTGACACCTTTTGAGGTATTGATCACTAGATTTATTTTTCCATCTTTAAGCATATCAACTATGTGGGGCCTGCCTTCCCTCACTTTATTTACAGCTTTTGCAGCAATGCCATTATTGTTCAGATATGAGGCTGTGCCTTTAGTGGCGTATATTTCAAAACCCAGCCCCTTCAACATTCGTGCAACTGGCAGTATATACTCTTTATCATCATCTTTTACTGAAATTAGAGCTCTTCCTTCTGTTGGCAGCTTATATCCTGCAGCTATGTGAGCTTTTGCAAGCGCAGCCTCAAAAGATGAGTCGATTCCCATTACCTCTCCAGTTGACTTCATTTCCGGACCGAGTAGAATGTCAATTTCCGAAAAACGTGTAAACGGAAAAACAGCAGCTTTGACTGCAAAGTGATCAAGAGGTTTCTTTTCTTGGTCTAATTTTTTGCCTAGAATAACTTGCGTCGCGAGCTTTGTGATAGGAATATTGACTACCTTGGAAATAAAAGGAACTGTGCGGCTAGCTCTTAAATTCACTTCTAGTATGTATATATCATTCTCTTGAATGGCAAATTGAATGTTTATCAGGCCTTTCACTTTTAATTCAAAAGCTATTCTTTCAGTTTGCAATTCAATCTCTTTTACGACTTCATCACTCAGCGTGTTTGTCGGTATCGAGCAGGTTGAATCACCAGAGTGAACTCCGGCTTCTTCAATATGCTCCATAACTGCCGCAATGAAAACTTTTTCCCCATCACATATAGCATCGACGTCAACCTCAACTGCATTGACTAAGAATCTATCAAGTAGCAGCGACCCGTGTTCAAAAATCTTAGTCTGATCCAGTACATATCCCTTAAAGCTCTCAATATCGTGCTTAATCGACATAGATTGACCACCCAGAACGTAGGATGGCCTGACTACTAATGGAAACCCCACCTTCTCTGCGTTGGCTAACGCTTCTTCCACTGAATGACAAATAGAGTTCTCGGGTTGTTTTAAATCAAGCCGCAGAGCAAGGTTTTTAAACCTCATACGATCTTCGGCAAGATCTATAGAGTCAAAAGATGTACCCAAGATATTAAAACCTCTTTCGTTTAGTACCTTGGCTAACTTTAAAGGTGTTTGACCACCTATTTGAACTATGACACCAACTAATGTGCCATTTTTCTGCTCTTTGTTTAGTATTTCAAGTACATCCTCTACAGTTAGTGGAGCAAAATACAAACGATCAGCAGTATCATAATCAGTTGAAACAGTTTCGGGATTACAATTAATCATTATTGTTTCATATCCCATTTCTTTGGCAGCGGAAACTGCATGCACGCATGCGTAATCAAACTCAATACCCTGACCAATACGGTTTGGTCCACTGCCTAAAATGACAACCTTTTTTCGGTCAGAAACGTTCGCTTCGCACTCTGTCTTATTTATAACGTCTCCTTCATAACAGCCATACATGTAAACAGTGCCCGATTCAAACTCAGCTGCACATGTGTCTACACGTTTATAAACTGGATGGATGCCAAATTTTTCCCTTATTGCTTCAATCTGCTCTATTTTTTTATTACTTAGTCTTGCTAACCTTGCATCTGAAAACCCCATCTTCTTTAGTTCTAGTATTTTGTATACGGGTTCAGGCAGACCAGCTTCTTTAATTTTTTGTTCAGCTAAGATGATCTGCTGTATATTTTGCAAAAACCACAAACCATATCCTGTAATTGAATTTATTTCCTCTATGCTTATTCCGTGACGCATTGCGTCAGCAGCAATCAGTAATCTGTTTGGTAGCAGTTTTGCTAATTGAGATTTTATATGATCAATATCTGTACCCTCAGAGAACACTTCATCAAGTCCCGTGAGGCCAGTTTCAAGTGAACGAAAAGCTTTCTGTAGTGATTCATTAAAAGTGCGGCCTATAGACATCACTTCCCCCACCGATTTCATGGAGGTTGATAGCTCACAATTCGTTCCCTTAAATTTTTCGAATTCAAAACGAGGAATTTTAGTGACGATGTAATCAACCACTGGTTCAAATGCAGCAGGTATAATTGGCGCACAATCGTTGCGTATTTCATCAAGTGAATAGCCAACAGCAAGCTTAGTTGCAACTTTTGCTATGGGATAACCTGTCGCTTTTGAGGCAAGTGCAGAAGAGCGAGAAACCCTTGGATTCATTTCAATTACAACGAGGCTGCCATCTTCTTTGGGATTAACTGCAAATTGGACATTTGCACCACCTGCGCTAACATCAATTTCTCTCAGAACTGCTATAGATGCATTTCTCATTTGTTGGTATTCTGCATCACGCAGAGTTAAAGCAGGAGCAACAGTAATGCTATCACCCGTATGAACTCCCATGGGATCAATATTTTCTATTGAACAGACTATTATGCAGTTATCTTTGCAATCACGAATAACTTCCATTTCGTATTCTTTCCAACCGATAATGGATTCATCTATCTGAACTTCATTTATTGGCGAAAATTTCAGAGCATTCTCCGCAATGTTGATAAACTCCTCTTTATTGTATGCTATACCACTACCTGCACCCCCAAGAGTAAACGATGAACGAATGATTGCAGGTAATCCTATACAATCCAAAGCTTCCTTTATTTGTCCTTGATTTTTTATAATGATACTTTTAGGGTATTTTAGCCCTATTTTATCCATAGATTGGCGAAATAGTTTCCTATCCTCAGCTTTTTTAATCGCTTCTCTATTTACGCCAATTAGCTTTACGTTATATGTATCCAATACCCCATCATCTGCAAGTTTCATTGCACAGTTTAGAGCAGTTTGCCCACCCATTGTTGGCAATATTGCATTTGGCTTCTCTTTAATTATGATTTTTTCTATGATTTCAGGCAGTATGGGTTCAATGTACGTTGCATCAGAAAACTCGGGATCCGTCATTATAGTTGCAGGATTAGAATTAACCAAAATGACTTTATAACCCTCGCTCTTTAATACCTTGCAACTCTGAGTTCCTGAATAATCAAACTCGCACGCCTGACCTATAATTATTGGACCTGCTCCTATTACTAATATAGATTCTATATCTGTACGTTTTGTCATAATTATAATGACGATCTCTATTTAGGTAATGTTACCAATCTTTCCTGTATATGTGAATTTTTATTAGACTTATGGGCTACATAGCCAACCACTTTAGACCCACAACTGCACAAGCATTATGATTTTACCAGCCGTCATCCAATAGAAACAAAAAACTACTTGACAACCTTTGCCGTCACCCTTATCATAATATTGAAGCTATTATTTAACTTCTCAATCTGTGCAGGTTAAAATGACAAGAAAACTTGTATTTGGCGTACTATGTGCACTGCATGTCTTTTTAAAACTTCTAGTTTTTACCTATATAAGCTAAAACGCGCTTACAAGTTGTTTAAGACACACCCAACGTCAGATTTTAAAATAGAGAGCGGAATAACTAGCTACCTCGGGGTTTTGTTGTCTTTTTTTTTCTGCCTGGTAAATTTCTTAAATATTAAAGCAATTTATGAACAAACATCTGTTTTTACAACAAATGGTGTCATTCCAGCGCGTGACGCTGGAATCTATGTTTCTTTATTTTCTGGATCCCAGTATCAAGTACTGAGATGACAGGAGGAAGGGCGCTGGGATGAACACCCTTGTTGACTGGCAAGATACTGTCAATGTTGATAGTCCCAATAGTAGCCTTACCGTCAACGATAAGCCTTCAGAATCTGTTGCTGGCTCACAACCACTCCCCTACCCTTTCTAGTTGTTTATAGCTGTTAAATCTTAGGAATTTATCAAAATATGGAGAGGCAATAAAGGGAGTAGTCTCTCTTAAATAATTAGATAAAAAATTCGGTAGATTATCTTGAAATTCCTGCATTTTTTGTCTGTAATCCTTCAAAGCAATAACCTTTATTTTATCATAGTCAAGTTTCCAATAAGCAAGTTCTGAAACTTCTTTTTTTGTTGTGTATTCTACCGCTAAAGCTTGTAAAATTAATTGCGGAAAAAACTCTGACATAACTTCCTTATTGGAAGGCGGTGAACCAAGCTTATAGTCTATAATTGCTACTTGCCCATTTGGCAGATATTCAACTCTATCGCATCTTGCTGTCAGTGAAACCTCTTGTAACCCCCAAGTAGCTTCGGCATTACATGTCGGGACGCAAGCTAACGGATAGGAAAAGCTCTTCTCCAACTCAACGTGATTGTTTCTAGCCTTATCAAATTCAACAAAAGACTGAATCACCCTCTGCAACCTTACCCACCACATACTTGAAAAATTAAACCGACTAGCTGAAAATACTTCTCGTGCGATACTCATCGGCGGCTTTTTATCACGCAAATATCTCTCAAGAATATTGTGCATCATAGTGCCAAACTCCAATATCGATGGCTTAAAATTTAAGTCTTTCAGCTGTCTAAGGTTCAGTATGTATTCAACGTAAAATGAATAAGGGTTACGAATCAGTTTTTCTACCGCACTGCAAGATATCACTTGCATTGTTTCTTCTCTGACCTCAGTTTGAGGTTTTGGCATAGGCTGAGTACATGACACAACACATTCAGGCGTATTTAATATTCTTAGCCAACCGCGATAAGGATATTTTGATCCCCGTAACAGAATTTCTAAACGCTGCAATAGAACTGGTTTCCTGTTGCTCAGCAATCTTGTGATGTACACTCTACTTGCACCAAATAAATCGCGCAGAGTATATAAGAAACACCCCTGCTCCTCTTGCACGGAAGGAAGGTCGAATTTTTCTCTCGTCATCGCACTCAAAAACGGATTTTGAAAACTTGGCATATCATAAAATCCAGCAAGTATTACAACTTTATTGTAATATAAACTGAATCTATTGAAGTCGCTTGCTACAGAAAAAAACTCTTTCTTCAAAAACAAGGTTAGGATTTGGCTATATAACTCTAGGGAACACTTAATTGCTATGCCCTCACATGCATTTAAGAAATCACGGGTAAAATTACCTACTTCATCATTTAGCTCTGAAAAATCTACCCCAGAAAGCAAATTAATACACTGTAAGTGAGCTGTTACCACATCAGAAATAGGGCAATTTATAGAATTAAGTAAAAGATTAAATATAACCTCTAACTTGTTGATAATGATCAATATATCTTCTTTATATTTTAGCTTTTCATGGGCATTGATAGCATTTATAATACTGCTTCGGCCGTTCGTACTGAAGCCGCGTAATATCTCTATCTCAAACTCAGATAAAATTTGAGTGTATTCTTTCTGAGTGTAACCAAAAGTCACTAGCCTATGTTTAAGAAGAGAAAGAAGTGCTACGCTGTTCCAATTTGAGGTTAAAACTTCGATACTATAAAGCAGAAGCGTTATATAAGAATAGTTTTCCGACATGGAACACGCCATACGAGTTGCAAGTAATTTATCAAAGACAAACAAAGAAACGTTTTCATAACCTTTATTCTCTATAATTAGTGACGTCACTTGTGCTTCTTTCTCCCTCGAATCACAAGTGATAACTTCGATATTTCCAATGCACTCATCGCTAACTTTGCTAAGATCAGCAGTTGTATCAAAGATGTAATCAATAATTTCGTTATCCACAGTGTTCAAGCAGATAACATTTTTCCTATCTACATTTAAATAATCGAGCAGATCTTTCAGGCAATATTGATAGTGTTTTTTATCAAGCGATTTCCAGTCTTTTTCTTTAATTCTCAGATTCAGGTTAGGTAAAATTATCTTTCCAAATGGTAGGTCATATATAGCTTTAATCAATAACTTGTAGATTTCACCCTTTCCAATTCCAACAAAGATTATATGTTGATCTTTCTGCAGAGAGGCTATCATATTGTTTATGTAGTCACTTTTATGTTCTAGTATATCTACTACTCCCAGATCTTTTAAAGTGTTACTCCAAATTTTGACAAGTAAACTTATGAAATTTTCTATTTTCTTTGAGTGCTCATCGAACTGACAATAATCCGCTATTTGGGTATATTGGATTTTATCAAGCAGTGATAGCAAGCTATAAGCCAAGTCAATGGGAAAATTATCATTGTTTTCTTTATTCCACTCCAATATGAATTGAATCAACAGCAGTGTCCTTTTTGTCGGCTTGATAACTTTAACTCTATCAAGATTTAATATTAAATCTTCCTCATCAATGTTCTCTAGCGAAACTATCTCTGGTAAAATTATGCATTTTTTAGCACTGCAATTCTTGAATGCACTCAGCAACGCTATCACATCCCTCTTGCAAGGGAAAATGACCTTTACTTTTGGAATCTCTTCTTTTCCATATTCAGAAAATATGCGCTGAGCAAGCACATCAAAAAAGGATTCATCTACGTCAGCAGTAAAAACTCTTCCCATGAAAAATGACAACTAGTACGATGTTTTATTGTACAGCAAAATACAAATGTGCTCACAGTTTCTTATGTTATTATATATTAAAATCTTTTATAACATTACATGACAAACACCAGAATAGAAGTTTTAAACAAATGTAAGCAAGTTGGCAATAGATGGCTAGTCAACGTTTATTCGGTTTATACAAATAAAGAATTACCATCAAAATTACACAAAGAAATCTGTGAGTTATTTTACAACAAGATCATACAAAACTGCCGTTATTACCTCTACAACGAGGACCTTGAAGAAGTTCAATATGATTTCATAGAACCGCAAGCTGAGTGGGGCTTGGAAATAAGCTTTCTGCCTGGTATGACCGATAATGTAGGCAATACAGCAAGACAGATTGTTAGAGAGTATTTAATTAGCAAAGGCCACATTGACGAAGATGTTTACATCAAAGCAAGAAGTTCAAAATTGATTTTGGGTAAAGGGAGCATACCAACCGAAGATGATATAGAATTCAACCCTATCACTGAGTATTGCACGCTTATTTATAAGAAAAACGGCAATTGCCATTGGAAGTATTACGGTAAAAATACCCCACCTGGTGTCATTCCAGCGCGTGACGCTGGAATCCAGGAAAAAGAAAATGGATCCCAGTGTCGGGGCACTGGAATGACAGAGGGTAGTACTAAACCTGTCAACCTCAATGTAAGTGATCAAGAGCTTGAGAAGATCAGCAGAGATGGAATCGATGGTAATGGCACTTTAGGGCTCTCTCTCTCAGTAATGAAAGCTATAAAGGATTACTTCAATAAACTCGGTAGAAATCCATATGATATTGAACTTGAGTCCCTAGCGCAGACTTGGTCTGAACATTGCAAACACAACATCTTTTGTTCTCCCATTGATGAAATAAAAGATGGCCTATATGCACATTATATTAAGCGTGCAACGCGTGAGATAAATTCCGACATATGTGTGTCAGTTTTCTCCGACAACGCAGGAGGAATAATTTTTGACGATGATTACTTGATTGTGGATAAAGTTGAAACTCACAATAGTCCTTCAGCTCTCGATCCGTTTGGTGGAGCAATGACCGGAGTGCTTGGAGTTAATCGTGATATAGTAGGTTTTGGCAAAGGTACAGAGCCTATAATGAATACCTATTACTTCTGCTTTGCCAAAGAAGCAAAAGGCAAACTTTATAGGGACAAAGAGCGCACTGATGAAATTTTGCCACCAAAATATATCATGAAAGAAGTAATTCACGGTGTTAATGTTGCTGGCAATTGCTCTGGCATTCCAACACAACTTGGATCGGTATATTTTGACGATAGATTTTGTGGAAAGCCGTTAGTCTTTGTTGGAAGCGTTGGGATTATTCCGCACAATATAAATAATGCACCTTCACACATTAAAAAGCCCAAAAACGGTGATAAGATTGTAATTATTGGCGGAAGGGTTGGAAGGGATGGCATTCACGGTGCAACGTTTTCTTCGGAGGCACTATCGGGAAATAGCCCCTCAACAGTCGTGCAAATTGGTGATCCTATAACGCAAAAAAAATTGTCCAATGCCGTCATAGAGGCAAGAGATCTTGGTCTTTACAATGCAATAACAGACAACGGAGCGGGAGGACTGTCATCGTCCATCGGTGAAATGGGAAAGAATGGATTTGAAGTTGGTTTAAGCAAGGTTCCACTTAAAAACGATGGTATGGCCCCATGGGAAATATGGATATCAGAATCACAAGAGAGAATGACCTTAGCAGTGCCGGAAGAAAATCTTCCTATGTTTAAGCAAATCATGAAAAAACACGATGTGGAGGTTAGTGTAATTGGAGAGTTTAACGAAAGTGGCAAAGCCGTTGTTAAATGTCCTACAGAGGTAGTAATAATGGATATGGAAACCGAGTTCCTACATAATGGCAACCCTAAAATGCATCTAAAAACAAAGCCGTGGTCTAAGGGGCCTACTGTCATTCCAACGCGCAACACTAGAATAACACCAAGTCAAGAAACTGAACTAAAAGAAATGCTGAGCAGACCAAACATTTGCAGCAAAGAGTTCATAGTGGTGCAATATGACCATGAAGTTCAGGGTTCGTCGGTGCTAAAGCCACTGCAAGGCAAAGGAAGAGTGTGTAGCGAAGCTGTCGTCTCAAGGCCAATTCTTTCTTCAAACAAAGGTGTTGTGAAATCACAGGGGTTCGGCTCAAGTTATGGAGAAATCGATACTTACCATATGGCAGCATGCGCGATTGACACTGCCATACGCAACTATGTAGCTGCAGGAGGAAGTATAAATCATCTAGTGTTGCTCGATAATTTTTGCTGGTGTGATGCTCATAATCCAGAAAGGCTGTGGCAACTAAAGAGGGCTGCAGAGGCTTGTTATGACTTTGCAACTACATTTCAAACCCCATTCATATCCGGAAAAGATAGCATGTTCAACGACTTCAAGGGGTATGATGAAAATGGCAAGGAAGTGATGATATCTGCGCCACCTTCATTACTTATTTCAGCAATTGGAGTTATAGAAAATATTGAAAATGCGGTATCGCTTGACGTGAAGATGCCGGGAGACTTGATATATGTGCTTGGTACAACATACGACGAACTTGGCAGATCTGAATATCAGTTATACAGTGGAATAGATAATAACAACGTGCCAAAAGTTGATGCAAAGAGCGCCAGGAAG
>JAITUS010000092.1 GCA_031286185.1 Rickettsiales bacterium | reverse complement strand
GTGGGCTAAATAAGATGTAATGTGGTTGATTTGTTAACACTTTGCACGCTTTTAGGCGAAAAATAGATCATTTAAAGCCTTTTGCTTGTTCCTCAGCCGGTCCCCTGAACAGATACCTTGTTCTTGTGTTCCCAAACCCGTTTAACTAGATTTGACGTGACACCTATATATAGAGCTTTATTGTGTTTGCTTGCAAGTATATAAATATAATAACTTTCCATATATAATAAATAAAATTACTAGATCCCAGTGTCAAGCACTGGGATGACACCATAGGAGCGCTGGAATAACACCTATCTTGGACTCTTTTAGCAATAAACATTTAAGAAAATTACCAGGCAGAAAAAAAAGACAATAAAACCCCGAGGTAGCTAGTTATTCCTCTCTCTATTTTAAAACCTGAAGTTGGGTGCTGTCTTAAACGACTTATAAGCAAGGTCCAGCTAATGTAGACAAAAATTTATAAAGACAAGCAGTGTCCATGCTGCAAAAATTAAACATAACACGCCTAGTTTTATACTGTGCTTTTGTCACGTAATACAAAGATTAAAGATAAATTTTAGGCCTAAAACACCCATAGTACTATGATAAGAGGACTGGTGAAGGTTGTCAAGTAGTTTTTTTGTTTCTATTGGTTGACACCGTTTACTATGCAACATTGTGTCGTATTACAACGCTTGCGCAAAATATTTCAGTGCATTTTCAAATATAAGCATTCCATCGCCATATTTTGGCATAGCGGCACCTAAGCGCTTGCATTTCTCTTTTTCAAGCGGCCAGTTGTCCTGCTGAGTGAAAAATATTCCTCTCTCTGGATGAGGCATTAAAGCCAGTACTCTACCACTTTTATCTGATAAGGCTGCCAGATCGTACGTAGATCCGTTCGGATTGCAAGGAAACTGCAAGTTGGCATAGTTACCTTCTTCATCAACATAACGCAGTGCAATGGAATTGTTTTCAATCAATTGATCCAAAACACTCTGATCCATAAAAAACTTGCCTTCTCCATGAGCAATAGGAAGATACAGCTCATTTAGGCCCCGTAGCCAAACAGAATTACTTTGTGGGCTAACTTTCACTCTAACCCAACGGCATTGATAATTACCTACATCATTGCGTATAAAAGCCAGGTTAGAGAATTCTGGAATTAACTTCACTAATACCTGACAACCATTACATATTCCTATAACAAGCTTATCCTGAGATAAAAAATCTTGAAGCTCGTCTAACAAGTTGTTTCTAATGCGCAAAGCAAACGCATTACCAGCACCAGTGTCATCACCATAGGAAAAACCTCCTGGAATTGCTAGTATATCACTTGATTTTAGTTCACCTGGATTACCTATGATCTCATTAATGTGAACGATCTTCACTTCTACATTGTTGATACCAAGTTTTCTACTACATTCTATAAATGCAAATGTAGTTTCCTTCTCACAGTTCAAGCCATAACCAGATAAAACAATAATTTTCATGAATTAAAAATTAAAAAACTCGAATTTTCTTTTTACAAAATTTGCTACTAAATTCAGAGCAAACAACATTATCAACAAAGCTATAATTGCAATAGCAGCAAGCTCAACAAATGCAATCTCAGGACTACTTGACCATATGTATATTTGTACAGGCAAAACAGTTGCCGGATCGAAAAAGGATGCTGGTGTGTCAGCTATAAATGCTACCATACCTATCATAAGTAAAGGAGAGGACTCACCTAAAACTCTTGCAACTGCAAGCACAGCACCATGTATTATTCTCGGTAATGCAATCGGTAGAGAGTGATCCAATATTACCTTGATGTGAGGCGCTCCAAGAGCAAAAGCTGCATCTTTTATTGTAATAGGAACGTTCGCAAAGGCATTTTTTGTTGCAATTATAATATTAGGTAACATCATAAATGAAAGAGTCATTCCACCAACAAGCGGCGAAGAACGAGGTAAACCAAATATACCAAGGTAGAGAGTTAACCCTACTACACCAAATATTATCGAAGGCACTGCAGCAAGATTATTTATACTAACCTCTACAATGCTAGTTATTATACTGTTCCTGGGCATAAATTCATGAAGATAGATGCCTGACATAATTCCTATTGGTAATGCCAAAGCTAGACATACCATAATCGTCATTAATGAGCCGATGAATGCTCCCAAAATCCCTGCATTTTCAGGTTCACAAGAATCAGATTTAAGAAATAAAGACTTATTAAAGAACTTTTCCACTCTCCCCTTTTCTTTTAGCCAACTAAGCAGTTCAGCATAATGATTATTGAAATATTTATCTTTGTTTATTGAATTGATTATACTTGATGCAGTAAACCAGATTTCATATTCACCACTGTGCTTCACTTTCCTACGAAAAAAATTCTCTAGCTCCTTATAAGAATTACGACTTAAAATCTCGTCATTACTCCTGAAATCGGTCCCTTTAAACACTTTACGTAGAGAATCATTAAGTAAGTCAATGGACTTATATCGTAAATCACTAGGATTATCTGCCAAAGCAAAATCAGCAGTTATTTCAACTGGTAACAAAATCTTCGTTATTGTTAAGGCGCTATAAGAGTTAATTAATATGCTCAGCAATATGCATATAGGACAACCAAGCGAAACAACTAACGTTACGAGAGAACAGAAATACAATGTTCTATTTCTTTTGTTTTTTCTTCTTATGCGAGCACGTACGCGCCTGGACTGAAGCAGTTTAAGGAACTTTGTCTTTATGCTCATCTATTTTCAGTCTCTTCCTATTGCCTCAGCGCATCAAGAACTGAAGCAACACCGTTTTTCATCAAAGCTGCTTAGACTCACCGCTTTTGTAAGTAGTAAGCTCCTTTATCCTTGCAGCTTTTCCAAATAGCTTACATAAGTAGTACAATTTCGCTCTACGAACTTTCCCCCTTCTTGTTACTTGCACTGAAATTAACGCAGGAGAATAAACAAAAAATTGGGATACTATACTTTCTCCATGACTCACTTTTCTAACCGCAAAAGAAGAATGTAATCCACGATTTCTTTTCGATATACATACACCTTCAAATATTTGCATACGTTCACTTGCATCGTCAACCACTTTAAAAGTGACCTTCAAATCATCGCCAGGACGAAACTCTGGCAATTCTTTGGCTAACACTTGCATTTGCTGCTTATTGAACTTTTCAAGTAAATTTGTCATTTATATCTCCATCTAATAATTCAGGTCTACGCCTTTTTGTTATAGCTTGAGACTGTTTCCGCCTCCAATCACTTATTTTTCTGTGATTACCAGACAACAGAACCTCAGGCACTTCATGTTCTCTCCACTGCTTAGGTTTAGTATATTGAGGGTACTCAAGCATACCACCACCATAACTAAAACTTTCCTCAGCAATACTATCAGAATTACTTACTACACCAGGAAGAAGCCTAACACATGCATCAAGAACTATCATCGCAGCTGGCTCACCTCCTGAAAGTACATAATCTCCAATACTTAACTCATAAGGAGTATACTCATCAACCACTCTTTGGTCAATACCCTCAAATCGACCACACAATATTGTTATATGAGGGAATTCTATCAATTCTTTTGCAATGCTTTGATTAAATCTCGTGCCAGATGGAGTCACATAAATAAATTTAGTATCCCTATGAGCAGCAAGCACACTATCAATTGCATCACTAGTAACATCAGGGCGCATAATCATTCCTGCTCCGCCTCCATATGGAACATCGTCTACCGTTGAGTGCTTGTCCTTAGCAAAGGAACGAATATTTACCACTTCAAGATCCCATATTTTCTTTTCCAATGCTTTTCCAGCAAGGGAATAGTTCAAAGATCCAGGAAACATATCTGGGAATATGGTTAATATTGTAACATTGAACATCTTTGCAAATTTATAGTAAACTTAGGTAGTAAATTGATGTAATATCTACAATATATAGTTAAATCAAATATGCTGCCAGGCAAAATAATATACGAAGGTAAATCGAAATCCATTATTGAAGCTAAAGACCCGTTAACTGTCATACAGTACTTTAAAGACGACGTAACAGCCTTTAATAAAGAAAAATATGAGATTATTGAGGGTAAGGGAATAATCAATAACTTCATTAGCGCTTTTATCATGAAAAAACTTGAGAGAGCAGGAATTGGCACACACTTTATAAAAACTCTGAATGAAAGAGAGCAGCTAGTTAAAAAACTAAAAGTTATACCTCTTGAAATAGTAGTGAGAAATATCGCAGCCGGTAGTTTTTGCAAACGTTTTTATGTAAAAGAAGGTGAGAAGCTTACATCTCCTATAATCGAATTTTTTTATAAAGATGATAATCTGGCTGACCCAATGGTAAATGAAAACCACGTGCTATATTTTGGCTGGCTATCTCGTGAAGAAATGGAAGAGGTTAGAACTATAACCTTAAAAATCAATACAGTTCTAATTGACTTATTTTTAAATGCAGGAATAGATTTAGTTGACCTCAAATTAGAATTTGGCAGGTTAATGAGCGATAGAACAAAGATCATCCTAGCCGACGAGATCAGCCCTGACAATTGTAGGTTATGGGATAACAGTACTCACAAAAAACTAGATAAAGATGTCTTCCGTTTAAGTTTAGGAACCCTAAAGGAAGCATATTTAGAAGTTGCAGAAAGGTTGTCAGTAAAGTTAGTCTGACTAAGGCGCTACTTCATCAAGTGGTGGTTTACATTTCTCATGAAGCTCTCCTATAATTTCAATTTTTTCTCCACGTTTTTGGAAATGATTTTTTACACTTTGCATATTCTCAGGATCTACGATCAATACCATACCAATACCACAATTAAATGTCCTTAACATTTCCCTCTTCTCTACTTTACCCTCTTTTATCAGCCACAAAAATATATCTGGCCATTCCCAAGAACCAATGTCTATGTCTGCAAACAAATCTTCTGGAAGAATCCGTGGAACATTATCTACCAAGCCACCGCCTGTGATGTGTGCAATACCCTTTACCTGCGACATAATAGGCGATAAAGAATCAACATATATTTTTGTTGGCTCAAGTAGTATTTCACTCCAGGTTTTATTATTCCACGGAGATAAATCAT
>JAITUS010000089.1 GCA_031286185.1 Rickettsiales bacterium | reverse complement strand
GTGGGCTAAATAAGATGTAATGTGGTTGATTTGTTAACACTTTGCACGCTTTTAGGCGAAAAATAGATCATTTAAAGCCTTTTTGCTTGTTCCTCAGCCGGTCCCCTGAACAGATACCTAACTATATGGTATTTCTCCTGCTGACCATAAACTGCATTGATATAGCCATATTCGGAATTAAATTCATGAGGCTTTACTCCAAAAGTAACTATAGAGTTAGTTTCAGAGGCTATCTGAGCCACTTTTTGAGCAGAAGCATAAAAATTGCTTAAATCGCTTATAAAGTGGTCTGAAGGCAGAATTAACATTGTCTCATCTTCATCGCAGAGAAATGTAGCAATCAACATTGCTGCTGCCGTTTCGATCTTTACCGACTCAAAAACCACTTTATATTCTTGCAGCATATGTAATTCCTCCATAACTAACGACTCATACTGTATATTTGTGGCAATTATGGGCGGCATATAGTCACTTTTTAGTCTCAATAAAGTGTTTTTAAACATGGTGTTATGGCTAAATATTTTCTGAAATTGCTTTGGCTTGGATAGAGGCCAAAGTCTACTGCCACTACCACCACACAGTATTACAGGGCGCATTTGGTTAAGATATTAAATAATTAATATCTTATACCAAAGGTAAAATACACACAAGCTTTTGTTATGGAGTGATTAAAATAGAAAGTGGATGTTAAATTAAAGTAATGGTCGATTATGAGTGTTGTTCGGCTGTGAGTTTCGTCTTTTTCTCTCTCTATCAGTATAAGGGGTGCCGCTCTCCTGATTTTCATCAGCTATTTGTTTATTCCTTTCGTTTTGCGATTTCCTCTTCTCTGAACTTTTATTTGTACTTTCACTACTTTTGTTTAGCCCCTCTTCCAATTCTCTTTCAATACCTGGTCTCATAGCGTCAAGCTCTTTCCATGTGCCATAAGTAGTATCACGGTCAAGATAGTCTTTCTTCTCTGGCTCTGACCTCTTTCCTTCTTTAACAACTGAATAATCGTTTTTTGTTTCTTGCAAACATTCTTTTAATTGGTGTTTCCACATAGTCCAGTAAGCATCACCATACTTTTTCTTGTCTGCCACAAATAACAAAATTGGAGCCTTAAGTACGGTAGCTCCCATGTTTACTAAATTTTTCACTGCCATTGCAGGAGTGAACAAAAGGTAGCCAAAAAATTCTGCAATTGGATTTTGTCTGTTTACTAAATGCTCCCCTAATTTCATAGGAATGAAAGTCAGCAGTTTAGCGCAAATCTTAGCTAAGCCTGCAGCAAAAACAATAGGAACAGATATAAGACTTTTATCTAGCTCTAGATTACCACTTTGATTTCTAATTTCAAAAAAACTAGTGCTTAGCCTCTTATAATCACTAGTGTATAATAATTCTCCATTTCTTCCTTCTTCATCTCTATCTTCCTCGTTAACCTCTCCCGTTTTATCATTGATGGAGCAACCTTTTTTAGCAAGAAGAGAAGAATTAGTTAATGCAAGCTTACCGTCTTTTTTTTGAACTTCAAAAACCGGTACATGTTTTCTAAGATCCAATCTTGAAAAGCCTAACGGTTCAAAGTATGAGTTATCCAACCGATCTATAGGAATTTGCTTACCTTGATTATCCTTATAATCAACAGCAAAATAAGATCTATTGCCTGCTTTTCTAACTAGGGTTAATTTAAAACTTGGCTGTTCTCCGTTCTTATCTTTCGGACCATACAAAAGCCTATATATAGTTTCACCATCGCTATCTTTACCTTCTATAATTTTTCCAGACCCTACAATCTCATCATAATTTTTTGGATACAGACATCTTCGTCCATCCTTATATACCATTACCTTTCTGAGGTCTTTTACATAGACTTGAGATTCAGGTAAAGTAAACAGATCCTTCACTTTTAGCGTAAGGTCCGTTCCCCACTTTTTCAATGTCTCTAACATATTGCTAAACCAAGATCACTAAGCACTATAGTTCAATAATAAAACCAGTATGCTAAGAATATGTTAACATAGAATTGACGATTTTACAAGAAAACATGCTTGTAAAAGAAAAAAATCGTAAAAGTAAGAGCTATATAAGTGATGCTCGACAAGCACTTTATACATGTAATCGTAAAAACTCTTAGAGGTACACTGTGTATGTAATCTTCGCACACTACTTGTATTCCAAGAACTGCATGCCAGAAAATACAAAACAATAATACAACAAAAAATAAAAGCTCTAGAGGATGATCAATAGCCTGAAATAATTTTTCATTAAAAGACAAAGAGCTATTAGCATAAAGTGCGCAAGAAAATGAATAGATAAACCAAGGAAATAAAAACAATAAAATCACCGCAGAAACACGTTGAACCCACCAATGATGTACTGAATTTCCAGATTGACTCATATAAACATAAATAAAAAAGCTATAGTAGAGAAAAGTAAAGTTACTGTCAGTAGCATAGCACTTTTTGAGACACTAGTAATTTCTAAATTAAGTCCAGCATCCCATAACAAATGACGAATACTATTGAGAAAATGATATAGAAAGCTTACAAGGCATAAAACGTAAGCTAACTTGGTGATAGGAGTGGATAACAATACATTCAAGTACTTTACTATAAATAGCTCAGGAAAATAAACATGTAATATAAAATACCAAGAAAGCACCATTAACAAAAGAAATAATAAGATACCAGTTAATCTGTGCATAATAGAAAAAAAACTAGTAACTTGTACTTTATATATTTGCAAATGTGGAGAAAGAGGCCTATCACTCATAAAATTCCATTATCAAGAAATTAAAATAAAGTAGAAGTAAAGACAGCAATATAGTACACCACAGCACCACTATTAAAAGTGGTGAGTTGTGCACAAAGCCTAAGGAGGTAATCCAGCTGCAGATTCCCCTACTGCTACCTTGTTACGACTTCACCCCAGTCACTGATCCCACTTTAAATAACTCCCTCCTTGCGGTTAGGTCATTAGCTTCGAGTGAAACCAATTCCCATGGCGTGACGGGCAGTGTGTACAAGACCCGAGAACGTATTCACCGTGGCATGCTGATCCACGATTACTAGCGATTCCAACTTCATGCACTCGAGTTGCAGAGTACAATCCGAACTGAGATGGCTTTTAAGGGATTAGCTTAGCCTCGCGACTTTGCAGCCCATTGTAGCCACCATTGTAGCACGTGTGTAGCCCACTCCATAAGGGCCATGATGACTTGACATCATCCCCACCTTCCTCCAGTTTATCACTAGCAGTTTCCTCAAAGTCCCCAGCATTACCTGATGGTAACTAAGGATGAGGGTTACGCTCGTTGCAGGACTTAACCCAACATCTCACGACACGAGCTGACGACAGCCATGCAACACCTGTGTGAAATCCGGCCGAACCGACCCTATCCCTTCGAATAGGTATGATTTCCATGTCAAGGAGTGGTAAGGTTTTTCGCGTTGCATCGAATTAAACCACATGCTCCACCGCTTGTGCGGGTCCCCGTCAATTCCTTTGAGTTTTAATCTTGCGACCGTAGTCCCCAGGCGGAATGTTTAACGCGTTAGCTGTAATACAGAAAGTAAACTTCCCATATTTAACATTCATCGTTTACAGCGTGGACTACCAGGGTATCTAATCCTGTTTGCTCCCCACGCCTTCGCGCCTCAGCGTCAGATTTGAACCAGATAGACGCCTTCGCCACTGGTGTTCCTCCTAATATTTACGAATTTCACCTCTACACTAGTAATTCCTCTATCCTCTTTCAATCTCTAGGTTAGCAGTTTTAAAAGCAATTCCAAAGTTGAGCTTTGGGATTTCACTTTTAACTTACTAACCAGCCTACACGCTCTTTACGCCCAATAATTCCGAATAACGCTAGCCCTCTCCGTATTACCGCGGCTGCTGGCACGGAGTTAGCCAGGACTTCTTCTGTGAGTACCGTCATTATCTTCCTCACCGAAAGAGCTTTACAATCCAAAGGCCTTCTTCACTCATGCGGCATGGCTGGATCAGGCTTTCGCCCATTGTCCAATATTCCCCACTGCTGCCTCCCGTAGGAGTCTGGACCGTATCTCAGTTCCAGTGTGGCTGATCATCCTCTCAGATCAGCTATAGATCATTGCCTTGGTAAGCCATTACCTTACCAACTAGCTAATCTAATATAGGCTCATCTAATAGCGATAAATCTTTCCCCCGTAGGGCGTATACGGTATTAGTTGCCGTTTCCAACAATTATTCTGTACTACTAGGTAGATTCCTATACATTACTCACCCGTCTGCCACTAAGTTATACCATAGCAAGCTACAATATAACCCCGTTCGACTTGCATGTGTTAAGCCTGCCGCCAGCGTTCATTCTGAGCCAGGATCAAACTCTCAAATTTTGACTTCAACCTATAAAAGGTTGAGGGTACATCGGATAAATCCGACAAAAAAATAATTAGCTTTATATTGCTGTCTTTATTTCTACTTTAGAAATATTTCAATCTCCAACTATTCAAACAACTTTGAAAACATTATTATGTGATATAATTGCTATGTCAATAAGTTTTTGCAAATCAAAAAGCATTAATATATAAAAAACATATATCTATTGAGAATATCGCTATGAAGAAATACATCTTTCTACTTGCATTGGTACCAGTGCTAATTGGCATAACATTGTACTCATTACGTAATATTGATAATGCAAAACAATCTACAATTACAGGCAATAAGTTCTATGAAGTGTTATTCTCCAAAAAAGATAGTGAGTTATTAGAGGGAATAGACTCAAATTGGAAGCATTTAGCAGACTTTGAAAGTGCATTTAACCGTATCTCAAATTCAACATCAACAGACGCAGTATCTATTTATAGTAATATGACAGATAATAAGGATGTTCCTGACGTTTTGCGTGAATTAGCACAATATTTAGAAGTAATGAGTTTGCTTTATAGCGGTAACAAAATAAATGAAGATAAAATCAATAATTTAGCAGCAAATGCAGTGTATCCTTACTCAAGCCAAGAAGCTATCGCTATAATAAAGATACATAATAATGACATTAAAGGTGCAATTGAAATATTGCATTCACTATTAAATGACAGAAAATGCCCTACTCTAATAAAAGCCAATGCACAAGAATTACTCCGAATATATGGAAGCTAAAAGACTGCTTGCATGGTAGCGCGTTGGATGAAACAAAGAAATTACTTGACAAATCTCACCAGCCCCATTATCATGGAGCTGGAGGTATTCAGTTATCTTCATCTGTGCAGATTAAACGACAAGAGTATTATGTAGTTGGCGTCTTATGTTTAATTTTTTGCACCATGTGCACCTTATGTCTTTATTAATTTTACCTAGACTTCTAGGTTTTTCCCTATACAAGCTGAAACGCGCTTATAAGTCGTTTAAGACAGTATAGTACGCCAATTTTCAGGATTAGAGAGTGAGAACAACCTACCACGGGATTTTTTTGTCTTTTTTTTCTGCTTAGTAAGTTTCTTAGCACTTAAGCTAAGGGTCTGTTGCAGTTTAAAAGTCGCTAAATTGCAGCGTTTAAGACTTTTAAAAAACGCCAATACTGAAAATAGACAATGGCCAGGGTTTCTTTTGCCTTTTTTCTCGCATGGTAAATTTCTTAATGTTTATAGCTACCGCCATTTCGCTATGTGTTAGCGGGATCTTGCTGATGTACCGCGGCGGTATGACGTGGGGAAACCCCTTCCCTGGTCAGCTATATGAGAATGGTTAAATTAACTCTGGAATGGTATGAAGAATTACATCATCATGACTTGCAAGAAAGAACTTGCTATTTGCATCTGTTATCCTATATTCTTGATTGATTTCAGAAGTATCATAAATACGACACTCCATTCCTTTGTGGTAATTGCAACACTTAAACTGATCATTTTCATTAAAATAGCAAAATTTATCAATTAATGTATCCATTTTCCTACCTTTGTTGTTATTTGTTAATTCGAACACACCAGCTTGATAATTACCTGGAGAGCCTGGTTCAGCAGGTCCTTCTGTAATAAAAAATGATGGCCAAACAACTCGCTGAGATTGGGGTTATATTCTTTTTTCGCACAATTTAAACTTATGAACTTACATTCATCCGAAACATTTGAATACTGAGGATCATATTTTTTATGTTCAAAGAACTCATTGCCAAGCAGTATCTGTTCAGGGGACCGGCTGAGGAACAAGCAAAAAGGCTTTAAATGATCTATTTTTCGCCTAAAAGCGTGCAAAGTGTTAACAAATCAACCACATTACATCTTAATTTAGCCCACTTTATTCTAACAATTTTGCTTATTTAACTGCTTTCTGCCGCTCCACTGAACAGATACACCAAGCACATTACAAAAAGTCAGTTTATAATCACCATTATTAAATTTAACAACTTTTAAAAAGTGGAAATCCTCAGGAATGACTACCTTCTCTTTATGTAACATGATTAGCATGACCAATTGATCATTAAGCATGTAGTAACCTATTTTTGGTAGAGTAGCTATGGTCTTACCACCTGAAACAATATTTGCTTCATAGACATCGTCCAGTAATTTTTCTCCTTTTTTGCAAAGTAAATTTCTGCTTTGCGTTGTTAGCATTTGTCGAGCTGTCTATTGTTGCTCTTTTGATAATATTGTGAAAATCATTATCACTATTCAAAGCAGTTGTTACTGCATCTTTTAGAACCCGATTATCTGCTATAGCTTCTTGTAAACCTTCGTTACTTGCAACTTCGGCAGCCAATGTATTTTTATTCGCACCAGTGAGTAATTGAGCAGCCACATCCTCAACTGACGGATTTTCTCCATCTCTACCGGAATCTCCCTGCAACCCTTGAGGGCCTTGTAGACCTCTTTCTCCTTGAGGACCCTGCTCACCATCTTTACCAGGTTCGCCCTTATCACCCTTGTCTCCCTTGGGTCCATGTTCACCATCTTTACCAAGTTCACCCTTGTCACCTTTGTCTCCCTTGGATCCATGCTCACCATCTTTACCAGGTTCACCTTTAGGTCCCTTTGCATTTCCTGGATTTTCTCTTAACTTTTCTGCTACTCCTTCCTATAAAATAGAACTGTTCACCAAGATTTCTTTATCTTGATTATCCTTTGCTTCCAGAACTGCTTTTCCTAGCTTATCTTTTTTGTTAGTAACTAGCTCGGTTGTAAGTTCTTCAACATCAATTTCCTGACGAATCAAGCATTTCGTTCGCCTTCTGTCCAAGTTCACACTACCATCAATCTCAAGCTCAGGTAGAACTTCTCTTATATTTGAATTTTCAAGCAATAATGCTTTTAAAGTTGAGTTCATATAATCTATAAATTTTTCTCTACACTACCAAGATGACTCAAACGGGCTTCATGTTCATCAGCAAGGTAGATTGAGAGCTCACCTGCATCATTCTTTTCAACAGCTATTTTATAATCTTTTACAACCGAACTAGATGAACTACTCCAACTAAACATTTTAGCATCTCCTATGCAGCATTGGAAGCTCAGAGGTTGTAATTCACAAATCTTTGTTTGACCGTACATAACTTTCGGTATATAGTAGTCGCCCTCGTTATTTTGTGAGAATTTTTCTCCTTTCAATAAATTAAGTTCTTGATTGTAGTATTTCTTTAAATTAAGATTTTCGCCAAATAATGACGATTTAGGTAAAGTGATCCATTGATTATCCTCAATAGACACAGCAATTTTATATTCACAATCTCCATCGAGTATTACCTTTAATTTAACTTCCTCGGGCGGAATACCCTTCCCTCCACGGGTACGTACATCCGTCCAGCTATCACAGAAGTCACCTTCGCGGAAATTATATTTTGCCTCCTCGACCCATAGTTGAAAAAATTCTTGTCCGCTTTCTTTGCGAAGAATGTCATATAATCCAATGTGAGGGCCGCAGAATTTTATTGTTTTTTCTTCATCATCTTGATTCCCAACGAGTTTTATCCTTTTATGCTTGGAATCGTTACCTACTGTATCTTCACTACAGACGATGTTAAAAATGTACTTCTGCATATTTCCTATGTAATAAGCTTTAAAGACAAGGAATTTAACGTATAATACTTAAAGAAAAGCTAATCAACCTTAACTCGAAGAAGTAGAGATAGACTTCTTGCATAACTAAAGAAGAAGTTATGCAATCTAATATCAACGACAAGCTTTGAGCCTGTTAAAGTCTTCCTCAGCATGATATGATGACCTAGTCAGTGGACTTGACGCAACCACTAAGAACCCTTTGGAGTAGGCAACGTATTTATAATGCTCAAACTCCTCTGGCGTAACATATCTATCGATTTTTGCGTGCTTTGGAGTCGGCTGCAGGTATTGACCGATCGTTATAAAATCAACCTCGGCACTGCGTAAATCGTCCATAACCTGAAGTACTTCCTCTTTTGTTTCTCCAAGACCAACCATAAGCCCTGACTTAGTAAAAAGCTTAGGATTAATTTGTTTTACCATCTTCAGCAAATACAGTGAATGAAAATAACGAGCCCTTGGCCTTATCTTTGCATATAATCTCGGTACTGTTTCAATATTGTGGTTATAGACATCAGGTGATGCAACAGCAATCGCTTCGAATGCTCCTTCCTTATTTAAAAAATCGGGAGTTAGAATCTCTATTGTTGCTTCTGGAGTTATCTTTCTAATTTCTTCTATACATCTTATAAACTGGTTTGCTCCACCATCTGGTAAATCATCACGGTCAACAGAGGTAATAACAACATGCTTTAAATTTAACTTTTTTATTGCCTTTGCTAAACTTTCCGGCTCGTGAGGATCTAATTTATCAGGAATACCAGTTGCAACATTGCAAAATGCGCAAGCGCGAGTGCAAACGGAACCAAGAATCATCACAGTAGCATGACGCTTATTCCAACATTCGCCAATATTTGGACATGCAGCCTCCTCGCACACCGTATGCAGATTATGCAACTTGACAGTGTTTAAGGTCTCATTGAATATTTCACCAGTTGGAGCTTTTGCCCTGAGCCATGTAGGCTTACTATGCATCTGAAACGGCTAGTTCTACCTCTTGTTTTGCTAAAACTTTTTTCAACCTTCTTTTTATTTTTTGTGCTTTCTCGCTTAGCTTAACTGTTCTTGTGTTGAGCAAAAAAGCGTCAAGATCACCCTTGTAATCTACAGTTCTCAAAGTTCTCGCCGCTACGCAAAATTTAAATTTCTTGTTCAATATGTTGCTCATCAACGTAACATTGCACAAATTTAAGCAAAAGGTGCGCTTTGTTTTACGGTTTGAATGTGATACCTTATTACCAAAAGACTTTTTCCTGTTTGTTAATCCGCAAACTCTACTCATTTTAATATACCAAGTTATCCTATGTACTTAGATTACCTTATATAGCGAAATAGTCAATACTCTCCTGCTTAATTTTTATACCATATACTGCTTTGTAGCCAAAAAATATTGTGATTTTCTCCATTATAAGAGAGACCATATGCTGAATTTCCAGCGCTTTGCTGCCATTTGTTACCACCAGATGCAAAACACCGGAATTTATATTTTGTGCATACGAGATCTTTTTGGGCTTCGTACACTCTGCTATTTCCTCTCCAACTATGCTTCTCCAGTTTAAAATAAGACGTACCTCATTTTTGCTCAGCTTACTCTTCATGCATTTTAATGCATAACTTTCTACTATAGACTTTAATTTCTTTGGGCCACTGTGTTTGAGCATTCTTTCACTAATTTTCTAATTAACTAATACACCTTAAGTATATGATAATCTAAAATTTTCTTTTTGGCACTAAAAAAAGAGCATCAAGAACGATGCTCTACAGTTGCCTTCGGCCACACACCGTAAAAAGCAGCGTTTTTGTGCCGCCACCCCTGTTTTATCATTAACTGATCTCTCCATTTTTAATCAGAATTGATTAAATTATCATTAACCGAAGTGAATTTTTCCCTCTTGTTGTCATTTCAGCGCGTGAAGCTGGTTTTTGAGACCTTGAGAGCTACAAAAAATTGCTTGACAAGTTTTGACAATCTTGTTATTATAACAGCGAGGGTATTTTTAACTCAAAACTTGTTTTTGATCTGCAGGCTCAATGACAAAATTCAGTAAAAAACTCAGGGTATTTTTTGGCGGGTTGTATCAAATTATAGCGGCTGCATGTCTTTTACATTTTTTCTACATTCAGCCAAATCGCGCTTAAACTAA